>DWZY01000229.1 GCA_019117325.1 Candidatus Brevibacterium intestinigallinarum | reverse complement strand
GGAAGGCGGCGCGCAGCCGGTCGATCGCGCCCGGGGTGCGCTGTGGGTCCGTCAGCTCTGCAGCGATGAGCGCATCAGCGGAGTGGTGCGGTCCTTCCGCCAGGACCTGCTCGAGCGAGCCCCGCAGCGTGTGCACGGGGCGGAAACGGGGAACGGTGTGGACAGTCACGGAGGGAGCGGGCGGTTCGTCCGCGTCCCCGTCCGCGGGGAGGAACTCGACCTCGAGCACCGTCTTGTCCGATTCCGCCTCGCCGAACGAGAACGGCAGGGGAGAACCGCTGAAGCGGGCGTGCTCCGCGATCTGCTGCGGCCGGTGGAGGTGCCCCAGCGCGGCGTAGTCCGCGGCTGCGAAGACAGAGGCGGGGACGATGCCCACGCCACCCAGTGAGACGTCCCGCTCCGATTCGCTGGAGACCGCGCCCGCGACGAAGGCGTGCGCGAGGACGACGAGACGATCCTGCGGGGTGTGCGCCGCGCGATGCGCGAGGATGCGGTCCATCGCGGTCGTCAGCACCGCCGCGTGACTGCGGCTCTCCGCCCCGATCCGCTCCCAGACGAGTGCGGGCTCGAGGTAGGGGATGCCGTGGATCGAGACTGCCGGCGACGGGTCCGCGAGGTCGACGGGCGCGCCGTCGAAGCCCAGGCGCACGCCCGCGGTGATGTCCGCCAGGTGCGTGCGCAGGTGGATGCCGGCCCGGTCCAGCTGATGCCGGTTGAGCCCCAGCCGGACGAACGAGTCGTGGTTCCCGCTGGAGGCGATGATCCGCACCCCGCGGTCCAGGAGTCCCGCGACGGCGTGCTCCCACAGGCCCAGCGCGTCCGGATGCGGGATGGCGCGGTCATAGACGTCGCCCGCGACCACGACCGCATCGATCGAGCGCTCCTCCACGAGTCCGTGCAGCCAGTCGAGGAACTCCCGGTGGGTCTGCGTCAGATCGACGCCGTGGAGGCGCCGGCCCAGATGCCAGTCCGAGGTGTGGAGGATGCGCATGCGCCTCACAGTAGCGAAGGGATCGGACACGGTCGGACGGGCCCGACACCCACCCGATGATGTGTGCGGGGCCACTTGTACAGTGGTCCTGTTCCGCAGGATGCGTCGTGAACCGGCGCTGGAAGAATCGAGACCGAATGTTCCGCAAGGTGCTAGTCGCCAACCGTGGCGAGATCGCCGTCCGGGCGTTCCGCGCAGCGTACGAGCTGGGCGCGGAGACCGTCGCCGTATTCCCCTATGAGGACCGCAACTCCGAGCACCGCCTCAAGGCGGACGAGGCCTACCAGATCGGGGAGAAGGGCCACCCGGTCCGCGCGTACCTCGATGTCGCGGAGATCATGCGCGTCGCCCGGGAGTCCGGTGCCGATGCTGTGTACCCCGGCTACGGCTTCCTGGCGGAGAACCCGGACCTGGCCCGCGCGTGCGAGGAGGCGGGCATCGCGTTCGTCGGTCCCCGCGCCGATGTGCTCGAGATGGCCGGCAACAAGGTCCACGCCCTCGAGGCGGCCCGCCGCGCCGGTGTGCCGACGCTCCAGTCGACGTCTCCCTCCGCGGACATCGACGAGCTCCTCGAGCAGGCGAAGGAGATCGAGTACCCCCTCTTCGTCAAGGCGGTCGCCGGCGGCGGCGGGCGCGGAATGCGCCGCGTCGATTCCGTCGAGGGCCTGGACGAGGCGCTCAAGGCCGCGATGCGCGAGGCCGAGGGCGCGTTCGGCGACCCCACCGTCTTCATCGAGCAGGCCGTCCAGCGCCCCCGCCACATCGAGGTGCAGGTGCTGGCCGACGACCAGTCGAACGCCGTGCACCTCTTCGAGCGCGACTGCTCGATCCAGCGCCGCCACCAGAAGGTCATCGAGATCGCGCCGGCGCCCAACCTGGACCCTGAGATCGCCGCCGCGCTGCACGAGGACGCGCTGCGCTTCGCGCGCGAGATCGGCTACCAGAACGCGGGCACCGTCGAGTTCCTGCTGGAGACCGCCGGCCCCCGTGCGGGCAAGCACTCCTTCATCGAGATGAACCCCCGCATCCAGGTCGAGCACACCGTGACCGAGGAGATCACGGACATCGACCTCGTCCAGTCGCAGATGCTGGTCGCCGCCGGGCAGACGCTCGAGGAGCTGGGCATCACGCAGGACATGATCCGCGTGAAGGGCGCGGCCCTCCAGTGCCGCATCACGACCGAGGACCCCGCGAACTCGTTCCGCCCGGACACCGGCGTTATCACCGCCTACCGCTCCGCCGGCGGTGCCGGCGTGCGCCTGGACGGCGGCACCGCCTACGCGGGTGCCGAGGTCTCCGCCCACTTCGACTCGATGCTCGTCAAGTGCACGACGCGCGGCCGCACGTTCGAGCAGGCCGTCGACCGCGCCCGCCGCGCGCTCGCGGAGTTCCGCATCCGCGGCGTGGCCTCCAACATCGGCTTCCTGCGCGCCGTCCTCGCCGAGCCGCAGTTCCGCTCCGGTGATGTCGCGACGACCTTCATCGACGATCACCCGCACCTGCTCGACGCCCGCGTGGGCGCCGACCGCGGGTCGAAGATCCTCGAGTTCCTGGCTGACACGACCGTGAACCGGCCGCACGGCGAGGCTCCGGTCTCGCTCGACCCCAGCGACAAGCTCCCCGCACTGGACGCGGGGGAGACGGAGCAGGAGGCGCCCGCCGGATCGCGCCAGAAGCTGCGCGACCTGGGACCGGAGGGGTGGGCCCGCGCTCTGCGCGAGCAGTCAGCCCTCGCCGTCACGGACACGACGTTCCGCGACGCGCACCAGTCGCTGCTGGCGACCCGTGTCCGCACGAAGGACCTCGTCGCCCCCGCGCAGTACGTGTCGCTCAAGACCCCGGAGCTGCTGAGCATCGAGGCGTGGGGCGGTGCGACCTATGACGTGGCGCTGCGCTTCCTCGCGGAGGACCCGTGGGAGCGCCTGGCGAAGCTGCGCGAGGCGATCCCCAACATCAACCTCCAGATGCTGCTGCGCGGCCGCAACACGGTGGGTTACACCCCGTACCCCACGCAGGTGACGGATGCCTTCGTCGCCGAGGCCGCGGACCAGGGCGTCGACATCTTCCGCATCTTCGACGCCCTCAACGACGTCTCGCAGATGCGCCCCGCGATCGATGCGGTCCGGGCGACGGGCACCTCCGTCGCCGAGGTCGCACTCTGCTACACGTCCGACCTCCTCAACCCGGGAGAGCACCTCTACACCCTCGACTACTACCTCCGCCTGGCGGAGCAGATCGTCGAGGCGGGCGCGCACGTGTTGG
>DWZY01000228.1 GCA_019117325.1 Candidatus Brevibacterium intestinigallinarum | reverse complement strand
GTGTCATCGTCGTCCTCATCATCGTCGTCCTCGTCGGACCGGCTGCCCGAGCCGTCGCCGTCGCGGTCGTCGCCGTCCAGGCCGCCCGTCTCGCGGTCGTCCTGGTCCTCGTCGCCGGAGTCTCCATCGTCCGATCCGTCGTCGCCGTCGGAACCGTCCTCCGAGTCACCATCAGATCCGTCCTCGGACCCACCGTCCGAGCCGTCGTCGTCACCGTCTCCGGTGCCGTCGTCATCGGACGGGAACGGGATCTCAGCATCCTCGGACTCCTCCGTGCAATCGACCGAGGCGGGATCGACATTGCCGACGACGAAGCGCAGGACATCGTCCGGTCGCAGCGAGCGCCCCGACGGGGCCCCTGCTGCCGGTGCCTGGGCGCGCAGGCCATCCACCGCCCACGCGACGCAGTACACGCCGGGCCGGGAGAAGGACCACGTCGCGTGCGCATCGCGGGTGGGACCCCACCGGTGCTCGACCCGCACATCCTGGTCCTTCTCCATCTGCTGCTGAGCGTGGCCGGCATCCGCGAACGTCCCGCCGTCCGTGTGATTGCGGTAGGTCACCGCACCGTCCTGGGGCGCGGCCGTCAGGCGGAAGCCCAGGCTCTGGGAACTGGCCGCTGAGTCACTCAGATCCAGCCCGGGGCCGGTGAGCGACGAGGCGACCGGGGCCTCGGCCGCGTCGTCCATGCCCTCGCTGGCTTCATCGGCGGGGTGCGCGGGCTGCAGCGCCGGGACGTGGAAGTAGGCCTCGCCGTCCTCATCGACCTGGGTCGAGATCTCGTCCTGCGCAGACCCGTGGGTGAAGGTCGGATCCTGCACGGATGTGGCTGCCGCCTCTCCTGCCCCGTCGACGTCCGCGCAGGTCATCGCATCGTCCGGTTCGACCGGGAGTGGTCCGGTCGTGGCCGTGGAGGTGGGGGCCGGTACCGGTTCTGTGGGAGTGCTCGTGGGCTCGTCGTCGGCCGGGGGCACGGGCGAGGGATCGGCCGACGGATCATCCGTGGGCTGCGGTGTGACAGTGGGCAGGGACGTGGGCGTGGGAGCGGGTTCCGTGGGGTCCGGTTCGGGGTCCTGCAGCTGGTCCCGGTCACGGAAGGTGAGGACCGTCTGCGCGCCCGCGCCCCGGGCCGTGCCATCGTCCGCGGTGCGCACGGACCCGGTGGCGACGGCGACGCAGTAGGCGATCCCCCCGCTGCTGTCCGCGTCTGCAGGGAGTCCGTCTGCGGGGTTGGTGGGGAGGACGAACGACCATTCGGTGTCGATCGCGTGATCGACGTCGAAGGCCGCCGCGCTGCTGCCGCTCAGTCCCACCACGGCCAGCCGACGAGGCTCGGGCATGACCTCGTCTCCGTCCGTCGCGTCGGGGTCTCCCCGCACCTCGTCGACGATCACCCCGGGGCGGAGCCCGATCGCGTCGCCGATGACACCCCGCTCATCCACCGGGTGCGCGGTGATGCCCTGCAGTGCCAGCGGATACGGCTGCTCCGTGTCCCCGTCCTCCTGCGGGACCACCCGCAGGCCGACCGTCCCGTCATCCAGCGGCACAGCGGCACCGGAGGCGGCCTCGGCGGCGTCGTCCTCCGCTGCCCAGCCGAAGCCGGAGTCCTCCCAGCCCAGGGTCAGGGTGCCGGTGCTGGCGGCCGCGGACTGGGCGGTGCCGGCAGGGGCGACGACCAGCGAGGCGAGGCCCGGTACGGCCACGAGCGCCGCGACGAGCGCGGCGCTCCAGAGGGGGCGGGAAGCGTGTGGGGGCACGAGTCAGAACTCCAATGATGTCGGCACAGCGGTGTCGGCCTCCGCGCGGCGGCGGGGCGACCGGATCGACGTCATCACGTCGAGGTGGATGTCATGTGAACTCACGAGGACCGCGAGGTGAGGAACCATTCGTTGGGCTCCGGCAGCCACAGCAGCACGACGACGGCGAGCCCCAGCAGGCCGGTCATCCCGCCTCCGGAGCCTCCGGCGACCAGGCCACCCGTGCCCACGACCAGACCCGCCAGCGTGAGGACGGAGAGCACGAAGCGGGCCCATTCGCTGGCCTCGCGGATCTTGAACGAGAGCAGCACCTGCAGTGCGCAGATGACGACGTTGAGCGCGACGAAGGCGATCGCCAGCAGCGCAGGCACGATGGCGCCGCCGTAGGCGAAGAGTCCCACCCCCAGCATCGCGACGAGGCCCAGGGCAGAGAAGACGAGGCCCAGTGCGGAGCTGACGAGCAGGATCCAGAACGCGATGGACACCAGCGTGGGCACGCCCTGCTGGGAGAACACGTGCGTGCCGAATCCTCCCTCCGGCAGGAGGTCCTGGACCGAGCGCGGCCAGGACTGCGGCATGCGGAAGCGGTAGGGCTGGCTCCGGTGCGGGTGGCCCTGGCCCGGAGGCGGCTGATCGGTCATGCGGGCTCCTTGGTCGTCGTCATCGCTCCACCAGCACGAAGCGGTGCGTCGTGTGCACGATCGCGGCTCCCGCGACCGCGGCGACGACGAACAGGAGCGTCGTCATGATGTCCATGGCTGGCCCTGAGGACAGGTTCCACGGCGTGAAGAGGGCGTAGTACACGGACAGCAGGATCGGTGCGCCGCAGACGGCGATCGCGTGCCGCACCCAGCCGCCCTCGCCCTTCCACAGGTGCACCGACGCGGCGATGAGCCCCGCGAGGAACGGGCAGACGAAGTACAGGGGCGTGAGAGTGCCGAAGGGAAGCAGCTGACCCAGGAGCATGTCGAGGGCCAGGAACCCGGCGGCGCCCAGGACCCAGGCGCGAACGATGTCCATGCTTCAGCCCTGCGGCGACAGCTCGACGGACTCGGAGATCGTCTCGAGCAGGTCCTCCGTCAGCGCGTCGTCCTGCCCGGCGATCTCCAGCGCCACGACCTCGTAGGTGTCGGGCTTCGTCATGAGCCACCAGCGGCCCACCATGTCCTCGCCCTCGCTCGACACGTACGTGAAGTCGGTGACGAAGCCGCGGAATGCGCCCGGGATGTCCTCCTTGCCGCGGTGGACCCCCTCCCACTCCGTGCCGTAGTAGCCCCCGGCCATCGCCCGGGCCACCAGGTCGGCCTCCGCGATGTCCGGGTGCGGCGAGTCGTTGATCATCGGTGCCATGCGGATCCGGATGGCCGGGTCCTCCGCCGCGTCGTCGTAGCCCTCCGTCCAGTCGCCGTCCATCTCCTCGTCGGGGCTCGTCACCCAGCCCTCCGGGATGGAGACCGCGACATCGCCCATCTGCACGTCCTGCATCGCACCGTCCTGTCCGTCCGATCCGTTCTGCGCTGCAGGGTCCGCCGACGCTCCCGCGGCGTCCCCGGACGTCACCTCACCCGGCTGCTGCCCGCAGGCGCCCAGGAGCAGCAGGGATGCGATCCCCACGCCGCTGGCCCAGCGTCCCAGTGATCCGTTGGCCGGCTTCCTCGAAGCGGTCATCGTGTGCCTCTCCCTCGTCATCTCTCAGCCCACGCAGTCGGTGTTGATCGCGATCTGCCGATCGCCGTTCTCGATCGGCAGCGCGTACTCCGACTCCACGAGCTCGTAGTTCTTGTTGCTCGAGTCCCACTCGACCCCGAATCCGGCGAACTTGTATCCGTGCTCGTCCGAGGATTCGCTGATGTCGTAGATGTTCTGCCGCAGCTGGCCGTGCTCGTAGAAGAACTCGGCGGATCCGCTGTGGTAGGGCTGCACACCCCGGTACATGAGGTCGGGGACGAGCAGGGGACGCGGGTCCGCGAAGTACTGCAGCAGAGCCTCATCCCGCTCCTCCGGCGGGATCTGCGAGAAGTCGACGTCGAGGTCCCACCAGTACTGGCGATTGCCGCCCATGCCGTAGCCGTCCTTCGCCTCGTCGTCCTTGTGCTTCCCCTTGTCGCCGCCCGAGAGGTCGAAGCCGCCCTCCATGCCCGCGTCCCATCCGACGTCGCCCACCTGGCGGATCGAGATGCTCTTCGGATCGAAGTTCTCGTCCAGTTCGAGCCGGATGAGCTCGGTGAACCCGGCATTGCCGCCCACGGATCCGTCGAGCTCGGCGAAGTCGTCGCCGGTCAGACCGCCGTCGATCCCGCCGTCCACAGAGACCTTGCGCTGCAGGATGAGGGTGATCGTGCCGTCCGCTGCGACCTCAACACCCACCTGGCCGCTCAGCTCACCGGAGATGTTCGCTCCCAGGCTGCCGGAGATGACCTCGTCGACGTCGAAGCCCAGGTTGCCCTTGAGCTCTGCGCCTCCACCCAGCTCGACGGTGTAGCGCTTCGTGTCCGGGTCGCGCGGTGCCTCAGGACCGCCGAACATGCCGGCGAAGAAGTCACCGGTGCCGCTGCCGTCATTCAGCATGTTGTACACCGTCCAGTCCTCGAGCTCCTGACGCAGGCGGTCGGCCTCCTCCTGGTTGTCGACCTTCCACGTGTCTCCCTGCTGGTAGCCGATGTTGACCTCCGCCTTGGCCTTGGCGGAGTTGTCGCCCTTCTTGACGTCCAGCATCTTCGGTCCCACCGAGCCCTCGAACTCCGAGATGAGGGTGAGGCTGATCGACCCGTCGCTGTTCACGTCCTCGCGCAGCATCCAGCCACCGCCGATCTCGAAGATCCCACCCGAACCGGATCCGCTGCCGGCCTCCTCCTCGCGGGACACCATGCAGGTGGGGACCTCGTCGTTGGGATCGGTCATCTCCGGAGTGGTCTCCTCCGGATTCTGCTCCCCTCCCCCCGACTGCTCGCAGCCCCCGCCGAAGATGCTGCAGACGGCTGCCTCGAAGTTCGAGGAGACCGTCGGGCTCGAAGCCAGCGGCACAGCGGCGAGCACTGCGATGAGTGCCGCCGCCAGCAGCGCTGTGACCAGGTACTCGACGGAGACCAGGCCGCGCTCCGAGGAACGGGCGCGGGGCCTCGGGCCCTCGCTCGCGGCAGAGTGGAACGGTCCGGTCGGACGCTGCGGACAGGGGCGGCGGGGTGGCAGTCCATCGTGCGGCTGCGTGCGGGAGGGCGACATGAGGCTGACGGTATTCAGCGCGCGCTCCGCGCAGAACGGCACGCGGACCCACCGTGGGGCCCACTCTCAGCATTCGGTGAGGTTTCGCGCTCATACGCCGGTCACCAGCGCACACATCACCAGAGGGGCGAGGATCATCGCGGGCCCGAACGCGATGTCGACTCCGCGGAGCCTCCGAGCCCGCAGAGCCTCCACCAGCCCGTGCACACACCCCAGCACGAGGATCGCGAGGACCCCCAGCACGACGACGTGCCACCCATGCCAGCCCAGCAGAAGCCCGACACTGGGAGCCAGCTTCACATCGCCCAGGCCCAGCGACGCCGGCGACACGAGGAACAGGACCGCGAAGAGCACGGCAACGAGCACGGCCCCGAGAGCCGCAGCGCCGATCCGACCCGGCTCGTGCATCACGACGCCCGCCAGGCAGGTGTGGACGACGAGCACCAGCAGCAGCGGCAGGACGAGGAGGTCCGGCAGCCGATGCTCGACCACGTCGATCCAGATGAGCAGCGGCGCCGCGAGCGCGAAGCATGCGACGGCTGCGCGGTGCCATCCCTCTCCGTCCGTGAGGACCAGCATCGTCGTGACGAGGACCAGGGTCGCGGCCGCGCACGCGGACCAGGCCGCAACACTGCGCGGCAGGCCGGTCTCGAAGAGTGTGCGACCGGCCAGCAGGCGCGGGCTCCGCGCGCTCATGCGGCCGCTCCATCGCGCGCCCGCACCCAGAGGAGACCCAGTGCGACTCCTGCAATGACCGACAGTGCGGCCCATCCGAGCTGCAGGCCCACCTGCTGAAGCAGGTCCGTGGTGGAGGCCGCACCCTCGGTCACCGAGCCGGGTGCGCCGGCGCCCAGCCAGCCCAGCAGCACGCCGAGGGCCACGACGGGCAGCACCGCGAGGAACAGGTTGACAACGCAGGTCGCCGCCGAGGCATCGAGCCGCCGCATCGCCGCCGCGAACACCGCGGTGACGAGGACATGCAGCGCCGTCGCCGTCATGAGACTGATCGTCGCCGTCATCTGCGCGCCCGCCAGCACGGACAGGGCGGGAACGAAGAGGAAGCCCGCCGTGAGCGCGACCAGCGCCACCAGTGCCTGCGCGAGCATCGCCAGCCACAGCGGGGTCCCGCCGATGCGGATGTCCACGGTCACTCTCCAGCACCCGCATCGACGGCATCGACGAGGCGCTCCAGGTCCTCCTCGTCGAGGACCTCGCAGTTGACGATGGGAGCGAGGGCGCTCTCCGGCCGCGCCAGATCCATCGCCGAGGCCTCCTGGAGGCGCGGTGCGAAGCCACCCGCGCCGTCGTCCGTCGGCAGGCCCGTCTGCAGCGCCAGGACGTGCTGGACGGTGACCGGCTGCGCATCCCGCGCACCACTCTCGTAGGTGGCCTCGACGAGCACCGCATCGGCGCGGACACGCTGCGCGAAGACCTCGACCGGATGCACGCCCGCCTGTCCGTCCTCTGCGGCTTCGGTGGGATAGGGATCTGCCGGCGGCGCGGCGAAGGTGCGTCCGCCCGCGCCGTATCGCGAGGGGAAGGCCTCCTGGAACGCCTGCGCGTTCCGCTGGCGCGTGAGGTCGAGAGTGTAGGAGCGCAGGTCGAACGCATCGGTGCGGGG
>DWZY01000227.1 GCA_019117325.1 Candidatus Brevibacterium intestinigallinarum | reverse complement strand
CAGTTCAAGGACTATGACGACGCGCTCACCATCGCGAACGACACCCTCTACGGCCTGGGCGCCGGCGTCTGGTCCCGCAACGGCACGACCGCCTACCGTGCAGGGCGCCAGATCCAGGCCGGTCGCGTCTGGGTGAACAATTACCACGCCTACCTGGCGCACGCGGCGTTCGGAGGCTACAAGTCCTCCGGCATCGGTCGCGAGAACCACAAGATGATGCTGGACCACTACCAGCAGACGAAGAACCTGCTCGTCAGCTACAGCAACAACGCGCAGGGCTTCTTCTGATCCAGTACTGAGGACAGATCAGTCCCGACGGCTGATCGACCACACGGAATCACGTCGGACAGGGCCGGGCGGTCCTCCGCCCGGCCCGGTGCTGTCCCGGAACGGGCTCCCGCGACACCCTCCGGGACCCGTCACCACTCGTCATCACCTCCCCACCCGCGCGTCTCACCGACGAGACCGCACACACCGAAGGAGAATCATCATGACAGCGATGCAGGCAGCGATCGTCGAGCAGTTCGGCCACGAGCTCGCCGTGGGCGACTACGAGAAGCCCACCCCCGGACGCGGCCAGGCACTGGTGAAGCTCATCGCCACCGGCGTCTGCCACACGGACCTCCACGCGCTCGAGGGCGACTGGCCCGTCAAGCCCAAGCTCCCGCTGGTGCCCGGCCACGAGGGCGTGGGCATCGTCGAGGAGCTGGGCGAGGGCGTCGACAACCTGAGCGTCGGCCAGATGGTCGGCAACGCGTGGCTGTGGACCGCGTGCGGCGAGTGCGAGCACTGCCGCCAGGGCTGGGAGACGCTGTGCGAGCAGCAGCAGAACGGCGGGTACTCGACCGACGGCTCGTTCGGCCAGTACATGCTGGTCGACGCCACCTATGCCGCGATCATCCCGGAAGGTTCTGATCCCTACGAGATCGCGCCGGTCCTCTGCGCCGGCGTGACCGTCTACAAGGGCCTCAAGCAGACCGAGGTCCGACCCGGTCAGTGGGTCGTCATCTCCGGCATCGGCGGGCTGGGCCACATCGCGGTCCAGTACGCGGTCGCCATGGGCATGCGCGTCGTCGCGGTCGACATCGCGGACGACAAGCTGGCACTGGCGAAGAAGCACGGCGCCGAGGTCGTCGTCAACGCCATGGACGGCGACCCTGCCAGCGCGGTCCAGGAGGCCGTGGGCGGCGCCCACGGGGTCCTCGTCACCGCGGTCCACAAGGATGCGTTCGGCCAGGCGATCGGGATGACCCGCCGCGGCGGCACGATCGTGTTCAACGGGCTGCCCCCGGGCGAGTTCCCCGCCCCGATCTTCGACGTCGTCCTCAAGGGACTGACGATCCGCGGTTCGATCGTGGGCACGCGGCAGGACATGGTCGAGGCGCTCGACTTCTACGCCGCGGGCAAGATCAAGCCCACGTTCTCGAAGCGTCCGCTCGAGGACATCAACGCGATCTTCGACGAGATGCGCCACGGCAAGATCGACGGCCGCGTCGTCATCGAGTACTGAGACACCCAGCTGACAGACGGCATCACCCAGCCGACAGACGGCCGAGGCCCTGCGGGACGGACAGTCCCGCAGGGCCTCGGCCGTTCGCGTCTCAGGCGTTCGCGTCTCAGCCGTTCACAGCTCAGGCGTGCAAGGCTCAGGCGTCGCCGTCTGGCGCGCGCATCTGCTTGAGCGCGCGCAGCAGCGACTCCGTCGCCTCGAAGTCGGCGAGGCCGGCGGATGCCAGCGAGGCGTTGTAGTACAGGCCGTCGCCCATGAGGAGGACTGCCATCGCGACGTCGTCGTCGCCCACGTCCGCACGGATGAGGTCCAGCCACTGCCGGCGGATCCCCTGGATGGCGCGGGCTGCGGTCTCCTCCGCGTTCATTGCCAGGCGGAACACCGCGAGGAAGGTGCGGTCGAACGCCGTGCCCACCTCTGCGGATGAGGTGATGTAGTAGGCGGCGGCACCCCGCGGCGCGTTCAGCATGGTGGCCGCGTCCTCGTCGGTCCTCGTCTGCAGCCGCTCCACGAGTCCGTCGACCAGCGCGCTCTTGGAGGGGAAGTGGTAGAGCAGCCCGCCCTTCGAGACCCCGGCCCGGGCGGCGACGGCGTCCAGCGTCGTCGAGCGCTCGCCTCCATCGATGAGCAGATCCTCGAACGCGTCCAGCAGTCCCTCGCGTGCGGTCGTCATGCGTGCGACCCTATCGGACCGCTGCTCAGTGAGTGGGTGCAGATGGTGATCTCCTTCCGCCACCGCAGCGCGTGCGGTCATCATCACAGGCTTCTGTCAGCGCTACTGTACCGGCTGGACGGTATAGTGGAGCGTGCCCGAACGGCTCCGCCCGTTCCTCCGGGGCACTTCGACACCTCACGACGGAGACACCGTGACGACACTGTTCCTCCCCACGACCCAGGCGCGCCTGAGCACCCCGCGCCGCTGGGCGGCTCTGGCCGTCCTCATGCTCCCCGTCCTCCTCATCGCGGTGGACAACACCGTGCTGGCGTTCGCGATCCCCGGCATCTCCGCCGCGCTCACACCTTCGGGGACCCAGCTGCTGTGGGTCGTCGACGCCTACCCGCTGGTCCTCGCAGCACTGCTGGTGCCCATGGGCAGCCTGGGCGACAAGGTGGGGCGCCGCCGCCTCCTGCTGATCGGCTCCCTGGGCTTCGCGGTCGTGTCCGCCGTCGCCGCGTTCGTCCCCACTGCGGGCCTGCTCATCGCCGCGCGTGCGGCACTGGGCTTCTTCGGCGCGATGCTCATGCCCGCGACGCTGTCGATCATCCGCAACATCTTCACCGACGCCACCGAGCGCCGCACCGCGATCGCCGTCTGGGCTGCCGGGTTCTCCGGCGGGGCCGCCCTGGGCCCGATCGTGGGCGGCTTCCTGCTCGAGCACTTCTGGTGGGGCTCCGTCTTCCTCCTGGCCGTGCCCGTCCTCATCCCGCTCCTGGTCCTGGGCCTCTGGCTCATCCCCGAGTCGCGCGATCCGCACCCGGGCCCCATCGACCTCGTCAGCATCGTGCTCGTCATGGCGACGATGACGCCGTTCGTGTGGGCGGTCAAGGACTTCGCGCAGGGCGGGATCGATGCGGTGCAGGCGCTGGCTCTCCTCGTCGCGATCGGAAGCGGCATCCTGTTCGTCCGCCGCCAGCTGGCCAGGCCGGTGCCCATGCTGGACGTGAGGCTCTTCACCGTACCCGCGTTCAGCGGAGCGATCATCGCGAACCTGCTGAGCATCTTCTCGCTGGTGGGCTTCATGTTCTTCGTCTCCCAGCACCTCCAGCTGGTGAGCGGCCGCACCCCCATGGAGGCCGGCCTCCTGCTGGTGCCGGGCCTCGTCATCACGGTCGCGGCCGGTCTGGCGGTCGTCCCGCTGGTCCGCGTCGTCTCACCCGCTGCGGTCGTCACCGGCGGTCTGCTGCTCAATGCGGTGGGCTACGGGCTCGTGCTGGTGAGCGGGCAGGCGGGATCGGACCTTGGTCTCCTCCTCGCCTTCGCGATCCTGGGCGCTGGCGTGGGCGGAGCCGAGACGGTCTCCAACGACCTCATCCTCTCCGCCGTGCCCGCGCAGAAGGCGGGTGCGGCCTCGGCGATCTCCGAGACCGCCTACGAGTCCGGAGCCGTGCTGGGCACCGCCGTGCTGGGCAGCATCCTCACCGCCGCCTACCGCTCCGGCGTCGAGGTCCCGGACACCGTCACCGGGGCGGCCGCGACCACCGCCGGCGAGACACTGGGCGGGGCCGTCGAGGTCGCGCGCACGCTTCCGGAACCCGTCGCCGAGGCCCTGCTCACCTCTGCGACGCACGCCTTCGATTCCGGCGTGGTCCTCACCTCGGCGATCGGAGCGGGACTCATGGTCATCGCCGCGATCATCACCTCCATCGCCCTGCGGAAGCCGGTCGCGGCCGACTGAGCGCCGCCGCCGGGGCAGCCCGTCTCCGGCGGCCCCGGGACTCCGACAGATTCCGGCGCCGGGCAGATTCCGGTCCCAGACGGACTCCTGTCTCCGGCGGATTCGTCTCTCAGGCGGATTCGTCGCGGACGTGGATGACGGTCGGCCCGTCCGCCGTGAGCGCTGCGCGGATGTGCTGCGGCAGCAGTACCTCCAGGTCCGCGGCGTCGATCGTGGCGCCGCGGGCTCCCATCGACTCGGCGAGCAGGGCGAAGTCGGGACGGTGGAGGCGGACTGCGAACGGCTCGATGTCGCGCTCGAGCATCTGGTGCTCGATCTCCTCGTACCCGCCGTTGTCGATGATGACGAAGGGGATCGGCAGCCGCAGCTCGACGGCGGTGGCGAGCTCCTGGATGGAGAACATCGCCGCACCGTCGCCCACGATGCAGGCGACTGCGCGGCCGGGGGCGGCGAGCCTGCCGCCGATCGCCGCCGGGATGCCGTAGCCCAGCGTCGCGTAGCCCGGCATGTAGAGCAGCTGGTCCGGAGTGCGCGCGACGAGTGCGTGGACGGTCCCGTCGTAGGTCACGCGCGAGGAGTCGCCGGCGATGATGACGTCTGCTCC
>DWZY01000226.1 GCA_019117325.1 Candidatus Brevibacterium intestinigallinarum | reverse complement strand
CCGGCCGCCTCCTGGACGAGGCGCGTGACACGGGCGCCGATCGCGGTCCCGTCGAATTCACTCGCCACCGCGTCGCGCAGTGCGGCCGCCCGGACGGCTCCGGGGGAGGTGGCTGTGCCTGCTGAAGTGGCTGTGCCGGGGGAGGCCTGGTCGCTGGCGGAGGTGGCCACGTCAGCGGAGCCACTGCGGGACCTCGCACGGGAATCTCCGGCGGCAGAATCCAGACGTGAGAGCACGCCGTCGACGCAGGCCTGCGCCTCACCCAGCAGCAGGATGTGCCCGCGCAGGTTCTTGTGGAGCTGATCCGGATCGATGTCGCACCGGATGACGGTCTGAGGGCGGCCGTGCGACTCGTCCGGCGAGGCGCCATCCGTGGAGGCGCCACCCACGGAGACATCACTCGTGGCGGTGGCGCTTGCGGACGCGTCCTCGACACGGCGGCCGATGAGGCCGCCCCACAGATCCGAGTCCGCGATCTCCGTGCCGATGACCAGCAGCACATCGGCCTCGCGCGAGGCCTGCTGCACGGACGGCCACCGCACGTTCGCGCCCACGGCCAGGGGATCGGTCTCATCGAGGATCCCCTTCCCGTTTGCGGTCGTCGCGACCGGGGCGTCCAGCAGCCGGGCCAGCTCTGTGATCTGCGCGGCGGCGCCGCGCGCCCCGCCGCCCGCGATGATGAGGGGCGTGACGGAGCCGGCCAGGGCCTCGGCGGCGGTGTCGAGGGCAGCCGCGTCCACCGGGCGCGGGCGGTGCGGCAGGGGGACGGGCGCGGTGCCGGACCAGCCGCCCTCCAGCACGTCCAGCGGGACCTCGATGTGGACGGGGCCGGGACGCGCGCTGGCGAACAGGGCGAAGGCGTCCGCGACCGCCTGCGCCGCGCCCTCTGCGGTCCTCGTGCGGTGCGCGGCGACCAGCAGATGGCTGAGCGCCCCGGAGGAGTCCTTCGTCTCGTGCAGCATGCCGATGTCCGCTCGCTCCAGGCCGGTGGGCACGCCGGGGGACAGGATGAGCAGGGGGCGCGACTCCGCATAGGCCGTCGCCGCCGCCGTGATGACGTTCGTGAGACCCGGGCCCGTGGTCGTGAGGACCACCCCGGGCCTGCCGGAGACGACGTAGTAGGCGTCTGCGGCGTAGCCGGCGCCCTGCTCGTGGCGGGGCGTGATCGCGCGGATGCCGCACCGGTGCAGGTGGCGGTAGAACTCGAGGTTGTGGGTGCCGGGGATGCCGAACACCGTGTCGACCCCGTGTGAGGCCAGGGCGGAGACGACCGCCAGGCCGCCGTTCGAGTGGCTCGTGGTCATCGGTCTCCTCCTGCGGGAGCATCAGGGCTGTCTGTGGTCAGGTGCGCGGCGGCGGGACCTCTGACTGCGGTGCGGCCCGCCTTCTCGCCGGCCCACAGGGAGAGGATCTCGTAACCCAGCTGCGCAGCGGCCAGTCCGGTGATCTCCGCGTGGTCGTAGGCGGGGGCGACCTCGACGATCTCCGCTCCGACGATCGAGAGGCCGGCCAGGCCGCGGACCGCGTTCAGCAGCTCGCGGTTCGTGAGCCCGCCGGTCTCCGGTGTGCCGGTGCCGGGCGCTGCCGCAGGGTCGAGCACATCGATGTCGATCGACAGGTAGACGGGCGAGTCGTCCAGCCTCCTGCGGATCCGCTGGACGATCGCGGGCAGCGGCTGGAACTGGAAGTCGTCCGATCGGATGATCTGGAAGCCCAGGACGCCGTCCGCCTCGAGGTCCTCCGCTCCGTAGAGCGGTCCGCGGATCCCCACGTGCAGGCACCGCTCCAGATCGAGCAGGCCCTCCTCGCTGGCGCGCCGGAACGGGGTGCCGTGCGTGTACGGAGCTCCCATGTACGTGTCCCATGTGTCGAGGTGCGCGTCGAAGTGGAGGACGGCGATCGGACCGTGCGTGCGGTGCACGCTGCGCAGGTTGGGCAGCGCGAGTGTGTGATCGCCGCCCAGGGTGAGGAGGCGCGCGCCGTCCGCGCGCAGCGCATCCGCCGTCTGCTCGACGGTGCGGATCGCCTCCTCGATGTCGAACGGGTTGACACCCAGGTTCCCGCAGTCGGCCACCTGCTGGGCGGCGAACGGATGGACGTCCACCGCCTGGTTGTAGGGCCGCAGCAGCTTCGAGGACGTCCGGATGTGGTCGGGTCCGAAGCGCGCGCCCGGACGGTAGCTGACTCCCGCGTCGAAGGGCACGCCCAGGATCTTGACATCGATGTCCGCGCCGGGCCGGGCGGCCTCGACCTCGTCCAGGCGCGGCAGCAGCCCGAACGTCGGGGGACCGGCGAAGCGGGGCGTCCGGCTGTAGTCCGCAGGGCCCAGGGGAGAACCGCCGAGGGACTGCTGTGCGGGCACGTTCGGTGCGGGGTCCTGACGCGGCTGCGTGGATGACATGTGCCCTCCCGGGTGATCGGCCCGCGACGGTGCGGGCGGTGTGACGCGGACGGTGGAGTGGTTCCGGTGCTCAGTGGCGACCGGAGGAGCGCGGGTGGTCGGCCTGGTCCGGGTGCTCCTCGAGGAACGCGCGGCTGAGCTCGAGCACCCGTTCGAGTGCCTCGTCCGGTCCGATGCTGATGCGGACGCCGGCATCCAGATTGCGCACGGCCAGCGCCTGCTGGCTGGCGGCCTCCTCGTACGCGTCGGACAGCTCGCCCAGGGGCAGCCAGACGAAGTTCCCCTGCGCCTGCGGCACGGCCCACCCCTGGTCGCGCAGGGCATCCGCGACCTCGTCGCGCACGCCCGCGATCGCGCGTGCCCGCTCCAGGACCTCGTCGTGGTGGTCGAGGGACACCGCGGCGGCGCGCTGGCTGGGCTGCGTGACGCCGAAGGGGATGACCGCCTTGAGAAGGCCCTCGATGACATCCTCCTGCGCGATCGCGTAGCCCACCCTCAGGCCGGCGAGGCCGTGCGCCTTGGAGAACGTGCGGGCCAGGACGAGGTTGGGATACTCGTCCACGAGGTCCATCCCGTGCGCCGCGTCCGGATCGGTCACGAACTCCCAGTAGGCCTCGTCGAGGACGACGAGCACGTGGGAGGGGACAGCGTCCAGGAATCGGGCCACCTCGTCGTGGCGGAGGACCGGGCCGGTGGGATTGTTGGGCGAGCAGAGGAAGACGATGCCGGTCCGGTCCGTCACCGCGGCGGCCATCGCGTCGAGGTCGTGCTGGCCGTCGGGCAGCAGCGGGACCTCGTGCCGCACCGCCCCGGCCAGCCCGGTCACCTGCGGGTACATCTCGAACGACGGCCAGGGGTAGACGGCCTCGGTGCGGTTGTCCGAGGTGATCTGCGTGAGCGCGACGAGCAGCTCCGAGGCGCCCGCCGTCACGATCGTCCTCTCCGGCGGCACCCCGAACACCTCGCCGATCCGGGCGCGGAGCGCGACCGCGGCATCGTCCGGGTAGCGCGAGGGCAGCTCGCCCGGCTGCGCAAGGGACTCGAGGACCGCCGGCAGAGGATCGAGGTGGTTCTCGTTGGAGGACAGGCGGTAGGGGGTGAGGCCCGGCACCTCCTGCGGCGCCCGGCCGGGGATGTAGGGCGGGAACGTCTGGAGTTCGGCGCGGAGCCGGGTGCGATCGACGGTGACCATACGGTCATGGTGGCACAGTCGACCAGCCGGTCACCAGGGCTTCGACCCCGGCTGCCGGACCCCGGACCCCGATCCGCCCCCGTTCGTCTCCGAGTGGCGCTGCTCGGATTCGCGGCTGCGCTTCTCGAGCTCCTTGAGCCGCTCGTCCTCCTCGCCGGACTCGCCGGACTGGGGGTCGTCGCCGCCGGATCCGCCCTGCTGCTCGCCCGTGTCGCCGCCGGAGGACCCGCCGCTCTGGCCGCCGCCCCCGGACTGTCCGCCGTCCTCGCCGCTGTCGCCGCCCTCGCCCTCGCCGCCGCCGTCCTCGCCCTCGCCGGGCTCCTGGGGGTTGTTCATCTGCTCCTGGGACTCGCCCACGCGCTCCTCCTGCTGGGACATGCGCTCATCCGTGCCGGAACCGGAGGGGCGGCACTCCTCGGGCGCGTTCGTGAGTGTCGCGGTGGCCGCGTCGTACCGCTCATTCGCCGCGTCCGTGTCCTCGGAGTCGCGGAAGTCGTTCCCCTGTGTCTCCTGGACGAGGGCCAGGTTGATCCGCACCGCGCACTCGTCCGCCGGTGGCGCCGTCGACAGTGCGGTCTCGAGCTCCGAGTGCGCCGTGTCCAGGTCTCCGTCCGCAGCCCGCGCGGTCCCGATCGCGAAGTGGCCCTTGTGGGCCTCGAACGGGCTCATCTCGAGGAACCGGTGCCCCGCGGCCTCGGAGGCGGCGAAGTCGCCCTCGTCGAAGCTGTTCGAGGCGCTCACCAGCTGCCAGTAGGTGATGCCGGTCCAGCCCGCGAACAGCAGGAGGACCAGCGCGATGCCGGCGATGATCGCGTGCCGCGGGCGGAACCGCCTCCTGCGAGGCGACGCCGAGGCCGCGGCCGGCTCGCTCTCACCCGGAGAGCCGGTGCCGGGGGCCGGCGACTCCGCCGCCGGCGGAATGCTGATGTCTGCGCTCATCGTGTCCTCCCCGGGGTCGTGAGGAAGCCGAGCCCCCGGATGCGTCGGGCCGCGAGGACGCCCTCGACCGCGAGCCAGGCGACGAGGGGGATGAACAGCACCCACGTGAACTCGGAGACCGCCTGCGTCGTCTGCTCCTTCTCCTGGACGATCCGGTCGACGTCCGGGAAGTCGAAGGACACGGGCGCACCGGCGCTGCGGTGGACGTAGTCGACGCCCATGTCGCCCGCGATCGACTTGAGATTGCCCTCGTCGATCGTCGAGACGGCGTCCCGGCGCGTGTTCGGGTCCTTGATGTACTCCGTCTCCTGGTCCGTCCAGTAGCCCTGCGTCTCCTTCATCCTGCCGCCGCTGCCGGTGCCGTAGCCCCAGACCGCGCCGCCGTCGATGAGCTGTGAGACGGCCTTCATCGATTCGGGCTCCTCACCGCTGGTCTGCTCCCCGTCGCCCACGTAGAAGACGAGGCGGGCGCTGTCAGGGCGGGACTCGGCGGACTTCTCCAGGCGCGTGATGAGGTGGTCGCGGGCCGCGGTGATCGAGCTGCCCGACGAGTAGAGGGTGACCTCCGGCCGCAGGACGTCCAGGGCGGACCGCAGGGCGGAGTCATCGGTGGTGAGGGGCAGCACCGTCTGGCTGGACGCGGCGAACGTGATGAGTGAGTAGCGCGCCTCCGGAGCCTGCTCGACGAGTGCGGTCACGTCCTCGGCCACCCCCTCGAGCCGGGGCGAGGAGCCGTTCCAGTCCTCGGCGATCATCGAGGCCGTGACGTCGATGACGACGAACACGTCCAGGGCGGCCTCGCTGCGCTCCGTCACCGCGGTGACCGGGGTGCCGGGACGGGTGAAGGCGAGGGCGAGGACGACCACGGCGGCCGCGCGCACCAGCCAGGGGATCCTGCGCTCCGACGTCCGGACGGCCAGCACGACGCAGCCGGTCACCAGGAGGACCGTCAGCGGGATGAGCGCGACCCACGGCAGCAGCGGATTGAAGACGAGGTCATTCACAGTCGGAGCCTCCAGAACAGCAGGAGCAGGGCCAGCAGGCCGATGCCCGTGCCCACGAGCGGCACGACGGGCCGGTCGTGGAACAGGGTGACGAGGCGGCCGTCGGTCAGCGCGGCCTCGGTCGCCTGGACCGAGGTGACGATGCGGTCGACCGCGCCCGCGTCCGACATCGAGTGGAACTCGCCCTCCGTGCGCTCGGCAGCCGTCTCGAGCTCCGTCAGCGCCGCGGGGAAGAAGTAGCGGGTGGGTGCCAGCGCGTACACGCGCACACCGCGATCGATCGCGTGGTCGGCGGCCTGGGGCATCGTGAAGAGCGGCTCGCCGGCCAGCTCGTTGTCGGTTGCGAGGATGATCGAGCGCGACCTCTCCTCGTCCATCCGGTCGAATGCCTCCACGCAGGTCACCAGCCCGTCGCCGATGAGGGACGAGCCCGTCACCACCGGCGGCTGCGTGGGCGTGATGAAGTCGAGCCCCTCCATCCCGTAGCTGGTGAAGCCCTCGTGCGCGTCCTCGAGGAACTCCTTCGCCATGTCGTAGTCGTCCGTCAGCGGGAAGACCGTCACACCGGTCGCGTTGAAGATCGTCATGCCGATGCGCTCGCCGTCGAACGAGTCGACCATGGAGATGTAGGACTCGATGATCTCTGCGTCGTAGTCGATCATCGACCCAGAGACGTCGAGGCAGAGCATGACGTCGCGCAGGTGCCGCTTGGGGCTGATCGTCTCCTGCACCGTGGGGCGGGCGACGCCTGCCAGCGCGAAGGCCGCGGTCAGCGCCAGCACCGCGAGGCCTGCGAGGCTGCCCAGCAGCAGGCGGCGGCGCGCGCGGATGTACGCGGGCAGGGCCGTGAGGCGGGACAGGTACGCGACGGGTGCGCGGCCTCGGCTGCGGGCCGGGATCAGGAAGGCGACCACCAGCGCGAGGACGGCGAGGACGGCCAGCACGATCGCCAGCCACAGCAGGGGAGTGGTCACCATCGGGTGATCACCTCCCGCGCGACGCTCAGCTCCTGGGCGGCGGTCTCCGGGACATCGCGCTCGAACTCCGCCGCGTACAGTCGGGCGACGGCGTCCGCCAGCGGGGCCAGCCCCGCCTCGCGCATCTCGCGCTGGGTCATGTGCCGGGCGGTCGCTCCCCATGCCTCTGCCGCGAAGTCCCGCAGCAGCGAGCTCAGCTCCTGGGCGGTCGTCCTCGTCGTGAGGTCGCCCGCGCGGTAGCGCTCCTCGATCTCGTCGATGAGGCCCCGGTAGCGCGTCCGGACGTGGACGGGCACCGCGCGGGTGCTGTCCGACCGTCCGCGCAGGTGGCCGATGAGGGGGAGGAAGCCCACGAGGACGGCCAGCAGGATGCCCAGGACCGTGACGACCAGCCAGAGGTCGGAGGCGTGCAGGGGTGCGATCAGCTCATCGGGCACGGCGATGCCTCTCTGCCGCGCGGTGGATCGCGGGCAGCGCCTGCGCCGAGGTCCCCACCCGTTCCGAGACGACGCCCGCCGCGCGCAGCACGCGGGCCGTGTTCTCCCGGCGGGCCTCCTCCGCCGCCCGGTAGTCGCGGGCCACGGCGGAGTCCCGCGCGAGCGCACGGGGGACCGAGGACCCGGCACGGACGGTGCCCGTGGGCGCCCCGACGAGTGCGGCGTCGACGTCGAACGGGATGTTCCCGTCCGCCGCCATCGCGAGCGGGTCCGCCTCCGTGATCGTGAGCCACAGCAGCTCGTGGTGCGAGGAGGCCTTGCGCAGCAGGCGCAGATGCGCGTCGGTCACGTCGATCTCGTCGCTGATGACGATGACGAGGTGGCGGCGGCGCAGGCGCGAGCTCATCCAGTCGAGGTGGTCGAGGACGGTCGAGGTGTCCTGCGTGCCGCGGTGCGCGAGGATCCTGCGCAGGATGTGCTCCAGCCCGGCCTCGCTGGATTCAGGACGGGTGATGCGGGTGCGGTGGCCGTCGCTGGCGACGAGGCAGACCTCGTCGCCGCCGCGCACCGCGAACCAGCCGGCCATGCCCGCCAGGAGGATCGCGAGGTCGCGCTTCGACTCGCCGCCGGTCGCGGTCGCGTCCATCGTGCGACCGGTCGCGACGACGAGGGCCAGGCGCAGGCGGCGATGATCCGTGTAGCGCTTGACGAGGGGCACGCTGTGCCGGGCCGAGGCCTTCCAGTCGATGTCGCGGATCTCGTCGCCGTCGACGTACTCGCGCAGGTCGTCGAAGTCGAGGGACTGGCCGTGGAAGACGGAGGCCCAGCCGCCGTCCAGCAGGCTGGCGACGCGCCGGTGGGTGTGGAGTGTGAGGCGCGCGCGTATCCGGGTGAGGAGCGCAGCCATCAGGGGGTCCTCACGCGGTTGAGGATCTCCGTCACGAGCTGCGAGCTGGAGACCCCTTCCGCGACCCCCTCGAACGTGAGGGCGATGCGGTGCCCCAGGACGCGCTGCGCGAGGTCCTTCACGTCCTCCGGGATGACGTAGTTGCGGCCGCGGATCAGCGCGAGCGCGCGGGAGGCGCGGGTGAAGGCGATCGAGGCGCGCGGCGAGGCGCCGGCCTCGATGAGGCTGCCGCGCGGGCCGATGACGCGGTCCGCGGCGCGCGTCGCCCACACCAGTTCGACGATGTACCGGCTGATCGCGGGATCGATGTAGATGTTCCGCGCGGACTCCTGCATGCTGCGCAGCTCCTCGATCGTGCAGGCGGGCTCCGGACTCGACTCGAAGACGCCCTCGTCCATGCGGCGGAGGATCTCGAGCTCCTCATCCGGCGTGGGGTAGCTCAGCACGTCCTTGAGCATGAAGCGGTCCAGCTGCGCCTCCGGCAGGGGGTACGTGCCCTCCTGTTCGATGGGGTTCTGCGTCGCCATGACGAGGAACGGCGCCGGCAGGTCGTAGCGGTGCCCGCCGATGGTCGTCTGGCGCTCCTGCATCGCCTCGAGCATCGCGGACTGCGTCTTCGCGCTGGAGCGGTTGATCTCGTCGAGGAGGACGAGGTGGGCGTGCACCGGTCCCAGGCGGGTGTCGAACTCGCCGGTGGCCGCGTTGTAGATCTGCGTGCCGATGATGTCACTGGGCAGCAGATCAGGTGTGCACTGGATGCGCGCGAACGAGGCGGACACGGCGCCGGACAGCGCGGAGGCGGCCGTGGTCTTCGCCAGGCCGGGGACGCTCTCCAGGAGCAGGTGGCCCTCCGTCAGGAGGCCGATGATGAGGGACTCGCGCAGGCGGG
>DWZY01000018.1 GCA_019117325.1 Candidatus Brevibacterium intestinigallinarum | reverse complement strand
CCGCACATCACCGCGACGGTGGCGGTGGCGATGATCTGGCTGTGGATCTACTCGCCCTCCGACAGCGGGCTGATGAACACGGTGCTGGGCGTGATCGGCATCGGCCCCCTGCCCTTCCTCACCGATCCGGAGCTGGCGCTGCCGGCGGTGATCCTGGTGACGATCTGGCAGGGCATCGGGCTGAAGATGCTCATCTACCTGGCCGCTCTGCAGGGCATCAACCTCGAGATGTACGAGGCGGCCGACATCGACGGCGCGAACTTCGTCCAGAAGTTCTTCCGCCTCACGATCCCGATGCTCCGGCCGGCCACGTTCTTCATCCTGGTCACGTCGATCATCGCGAACTTCCAGACCTTCGACCTGATCTACATCCTCACCGAGGGCGGGCCCGCCAACGCCACGTCGGTGGTCACCTATCAGATCTACCAGACCGCGTTCCAGGAGTTCCGCATGGGGCTGGCCAGCGCGCAGTCGGTGGTCCTGCTGATCCTCCTGGTGATCCTCACCTTCCTGTCCCGCCGCGTCGTGGGAGGCACCGATGCCGACTGACACCCTGACCCCCGCCCCGCCCCGCCCCGAGGCGGCGCCGAGGCGCACCCGCACGGCGAGCCTGCACCGGAAGAAGACGATGGGCAACGCCATGATCATGGCGTTCCTCGTCGTCGCGTCGCTCGTGATGGCCGCGCCCTTCCTGTGGATGGCGCTGTCCGCAGTGCGCGATCCCTCCGAGCTCGCGAAGGTGCCGATGCCGCTGATCCCGCGCGAGTGGCGCTGGGAGAACTTCAGCGATGCGCTCTCCCAGGCGCCGTTCGCGATCTACGCGCGCAACAGCTTCATCCTCGCGCTGAGCACGGCCCTGCTGAACGTCGTGTTCGCCTCGGCCTGCGGCTACTCGCTCGCGAAGCTGACGTTCCGGCTGTCGAACTGGGTGTTCGGCTGGATGGTCGCGTGCATCATGATCCCGTTCTACGCGACCGTGATCCCCGTCTTCCTGATCGCCCGGCACATGCCGCTGTTCGGCGGGAACTCGCTGCTCGGGCAGGGAGGGACCGGCTGGATCGACACCTGGTGGGCGCTGATCGTGCCGGGCGCGGTCTCCCCCTTCATGGTGTTCCTGTTCCGGCAGTTCTACGTCTCCACGCCCACCGAGCTGATCGAGGCGGCCCGCATCGACGGGGTGAGCGAGCTGGGGATCTACGCCCGGATCATCACGCCGCTGATCAAGCCCGGCCTGCTGACCGTGGCGCTGCTGAGCTTCGAGCAGGGCTGGAACAACTTCCTGTGGCCGCTGCTGGTGACGACGTCGGAGAACCTCCGGGTGATCCAGGTGGGGATCTCCTCGTTCCGCGACGAGGCGTCCACCGACTGGCATCTGCTCATGGCCGGCACCACGATGGCGGCGGTGCCGATGATCATCCTGTTCCTGATCTTCCAGCGGTACTTCGTGCAGGGCTTCGCCAGCTCGGGGATCAAGTGACCGCGCCCGCCCCGAGCCCCGCCCGGCTCTCGCGCGCGGAGCGGGGCATCGGTGGTCGGCGCGACCCGCTCGCCCCGAACGGCATGGTCCGCTTCCTCGCGAAGCCCGCCGCGTTCCTCGCCGCGAACTGGGCCGCGATACTCGGCCTCCTCACCGTCGTCGGGATCGTGCCCGCGCTGGCGGGCGCCACCCGCGTCACCAGGGACCTCGAGCAGTACGAGGACGAGGCGTTCACCAGCACGCTGCGCCATGCCCGCCGCACGCTGCGGCGCGACGGGCCCGCCTCGGTGCTGCTGCTCCTCGTGCTCGGCGGGATCGGCCTGAACGGCCTGGTGCTGCCGCACCTGGCATCGGATCTGCGGGTGTTCGCGGTCGGGCTCATGCTGCCGGTGGTGTGGGGGCTCGTCGGCGTGCTGAGCGCATACGTCGCCGTCGCCGCGCAGGAGGCGACGGCCGCGCGCAGCGAGGTGATGCTGCGGGCGCTCGCGCTCGCGGTCCGACGCCCGGCGGCCGCCCTGGTCGCGCCGGCCCTCGTGGCGCTGCTGTCGCCGCTGTGGCTGCTCGCCCCGCTCACCATCGCGTGCGGGTTCAGCATCCCGCCGTGGATCCTCGGGCGGCTGTGGGGCGGGAGCCGCGACGGGGAGCGGCCGCGCGCCTGAGCCGCTTCACATGCGCGCGTAACGAGCTCGCAGCACCGAGTAGAGGCCGTAGAGGATCAGCCCCGCCCCCACCACGCCGAGCAGCACACCGCCCGCGGGCAGCACCACCATCCCCTTCAGCGCGCCGTCGAGCCCGGTCGCCTTCTCCGGGTCCGCGCCGAGCGCCGCCCAGCCGAACATGAGCCCCACGCCGACGAGCGCGATGCCCTTGGCGATGAAGCCGAGCACCCCGGTGATGATCACGGTACCGGCGGCACCGTGGCCGCGCGGCACGCGCAGCTGCTCCTCGAAGCCGCGGCTCGCACCGTGGTACACGTGGAAGCAGCCGACGCCGATCACCACGAGCCCCACCACCACGATCCCGATCCGGCCGGGGACGCTGCCCATCAGCCCGGCCGTCAGCTCGGAGGTCTGCTCGCCGGAATCGCTGCTGCCACCGGCGGCGAAGCGCAGCACCGTCACCGCGAGCACGCCGTAGACGGCGGCCTTGCCGAGGGTCCTCGCGATGTGGCGGACCCGCTCGCGGGCGCCCCGCCTCCAGCGGGCGCCCAACCAGGCCTCGGCCACGTGCCAGATGACCAGCGCCGCCATCGCGAGCCCGCCGATCCACAGCAGGATGTTCCCGCCGGGCGCGGAGGCGACGGTCTGCAGGGCGCCGCCCTGGTCGGCATCCTGCGAGGAGCCGCCGAACGTGATGCGCAGGGCGATCACCCCGATGAGGATGTGCACCAGCCCGCTCGTGACGAAGCCGCCCCGGGCGACGGCCTCGAAGGCCGGGTGCTCGGCGACGTCCTCGGCGGCGACGTCCGCGGCGTCCTCCACTTTCCGGACGCCCTCCTCGGGGCTGTGCATCGGGCTCATGGATGAACTGTAGGAGGCGGAGGCCCCGGCCGGAGCGGCCGGAGCAGGATCGACCGTCCGGTCAGGGGCGGGGTCGCGGGTCACCGCCGCTGCTGTCGCACCAGCACCTCGGTGTCGTAGGCCTGGGAGGAGCGCATCGTGCCGCGATACCAGGCGAGCACCTCGCGGGAGGGATCGCCGGGCACCGCGATCGGGCGGAAGTTGCTCACCGCCGAGCCCTCGGTGACCGGCGTCCAAGTCCAGCTCTCCCCCGCATCGCTCGTGCGGCCGTGGAAGATCTCGTGCACGGGCAGCGCGGTGCCGTC
>DWZY01000225.1 GCA_019117325.1 Candidatus Brevibacterium intestinigallinarum | reverse complement strand
TCTTGAGGCTGCCGCCGTCCAGCTCCTCGAGTCCCACGATCGTCTTGAAGAGGGTCGACTTGCCGACGCCGTTGGGGCCGATGACGCCCACGATGCCGTTGGGCGGCAGCGAGAACGACAGGCCGTCGATGAGCGTCCGGCCGTCGAAGCCCTTCTGGAGGTTCTCTGCCTCGATCACCTGGGTGCCCAGACGAGGACCCGGCGGGATCTGGATCTCCTCGAAGTCGAGCTTCCTCGTCTTCTCCGCCTCAGCGGCCATCTCCTCGTACCGGGCCAGACGGGCCTTCGACTTCGTCTGCCGGGCCTTGGCGTTCGACCGGACCCACTCGAGCTCCTCCTTGAGGCGCTTCTGCAGCTTCTGGTCCTTCTTGCCCTGCACCTGGAGGCGCTCCTGCTTCTTCTCCAGGTAGGTCGAGTAGTTGCCCTCATAGGGGTAGAGGTGACCGCGGTCGACCTCAGCGATCCACTCCGCCACGTGGTCCAGGAAGTAGCGATCGTGGGTGATGGCGATGACGGCGCCGGGGTAGGAGGACAGGTGCTGCTCCAGCCACAGCACCGACTCCGCGTCCAGGTGGTTCGTGGGCTCGTCGAGGAGGAGCAGGTCGGGCTTCTCCAGCAACAGCTTGCACAGTGCGACGCGACGGCGCTCACCGCCGGAGAGGTGCGTCACCTCCATGTCGCCGGGAGGGCAGCGCAGTGCGTCCATCGCCTGCTCCAGCTGCGAGTCCAGGTCCCAGGCGTCCGCGTTGTCGATCGCCTCCTGGAGCTTGCCCATCTCCTCCATGAGGGCGTCGAAGTCCGCATCGGGGCTCGACATCTCCTCGGAGATCTCGTTGAAGCGGTCCAGCTTGCCCTTGATGTCTGCGACGGCCTCCTCCACGTTGCCGCGGACCGTCTTCTCCTCGTTGAGCGGGGGCTCCTGGAGGAGGATGCCCACGGTGTAGCCGGGGCTCAGGCGGGCTTCGCCGTTGGAGGGCTGATCGATGCCCGCCATGATCTTGAGGATGGTGGACTTGCCGGCGCCGTTGGGGCCGACCATGCCGATCTTCGCTCCGGGATAGAACGACATCGACACATCGTCGAGGATGACCTTGTCACCGTGCGCCTTGCGCGCCTTGTGCATGGTGTAAATGAACTCTGCCATAGTGCCACCAGCCTATAGCGCCGGACGGTCTCGGACCATTCAGCACCGCGCACCGTGGACGCGACTCGCATCGCATCCGCGTGAACGGTTCAGTTGCCGCCCAGCCCCGCATCGCCGGAGTCACCGGAGTCGCCTGAGCCCGAGTCGCCGCCGTCGCCCTCCGCGCCGGAACCGGTGTCGCCCGATCCGGAGTCGCCGGACTCGTCGTCTCCCTCGTCCTGCCGCGAGAAGTCCTCGCCCGGGATGTGCCCCGCGCCGTTGTCGTCATCGTCGTCACTGCGAGGCTCGCCGCTGGGCTCCGGTGCTCCCTCCGGCCGGTCGACCGCGCCGAACAGGCACGTGCCCGTCGACTCGGACGGCGGCATGAGGCGGGCCATCACCTCGCCCTCGCGGATCTCCCCGACGACGCAGCCCTCATCGACGAGGACACCGAACATCTTCGAGGACACACCCGTGTCCAGCGGGGTGGAATCCTGGGTCGCCTCGATCTGGTCCTCGGAGTAGCCCGCGTCCAGGAGAACCTCGAACACGTCCTCCGACGAGGGCAGCGACTCCTCATCGCCCAGCAGCGGCTCCATGAGGGCGGCCACCTCATCGACGACCGCCGGCTCCTCCGACTCGACGACCGTGGGCTCACTGGGCTCGCGCTCGAAGAGGGAGCAGCCCGTGAGGAGCAGCGCGGACGCGCTGACTGCGGCGAGGCGACGAAGCACACGAGCCATGGGGGTCCTTCCGGTGGGCGGGGGCGCGGGTCCCACTCTAGCGGGACCCGACGACCCTCACGACTCACCGACACCCGGCGTGCAGGCGCGTGCCCGTCATCGGTGCGGGCCCCGTCAGAACGGCGGTCCCTCGCCCGAGGACGCAGCCTCGTCGTCGCCCGCGCCGGCGGCATCGCCTGCGGGTGCCCCCACCGCGGCGAGCTCCGGCTCTCGGGACTCGTCCGCATCCGGGGGCGCAGCGGATGCTGCCGCTGCAGACTGGGTCGCGGACGGGTCCGCCGACAGCCCTCCCCATGCGGCCTCGGCGCCTGCGGTCCTGCCGCGCGCCCGGCTGCCCTCCCCGTCACCGGCCTCGGCGGCCTGAGCATCCGGTGTGAGCGAGGACGATCGCGTGTACTTCGCGACGCCGAACAGCAGGTTGGGCCCTACCACGTCCGCGATGATCGTCCCGCTAGTGCCGTTCCTGCCGTCCTTCTCCCACTCGCGCAGCCGCAGTTCGCCCACGACGATGATGCTGTCGCCCTTGACGACAGAGAAGCCGACGTTGCGCGCCAGGGCGCCGTAGGCACTCACGTCGAACCAGCTCACGCCGCGGTTGACCACCTCACCGGTCGCGCCGTTGAAGTAGTCGTGATTCACGGCGATGCGCAGGTTCGTCCACGCCCGGCCGTCCTCGAACGAACCCGAGCGCGGCTCCTGGCCGACTGTTCCGACGAAGACATTCGTGATCTTCATGTCGCTGTCCTTCCCCTCCGACGGACGGGGAGGTCCCATCCGCTCGCGGGATCGACTCCACCGCAGCAGAGGACAGCGCACTATGGCATCCGCGACCTGTGGACGACCAGTGCGCCATGCCCAGGTGCGCGTGCGCAGGGCGGATCGGCTGAGCCGACAGCTGTGACGCAGGAAGGGTGCGGGTCAGCTCAGCCCGTCGTGGATGCGACGGTGCTCGTCGACCACGGCCGTGATGGGCTCCAGGAACGAGCTCTCCGCAGTGGACCGGATCGCGGCCTGCAGGCGCTCCGTGATGTCATCGGATGCCTGCCGGGCCCCCTCGTGCCGCTTGCGCGAGGCCCACGAGGAGACGAGGAAGGACCCCACCACTCCCCCGACCAGCAGGAGGACGGGCACTCCCCACAGGAGCGGTCCGGCTTCGAACCCGACCCCCAGGATCGCGAGGATCTGGAGGATCAGCCAGACGAGGCCCAGGCAGGTCGCCAGGAAGAAGAGGATCTGCAGGATGCCCGCGGCGGTCCACCAGCCCGGCTGGGTCCGGGGCACCGGAACCGCGGTGATCGCCTCGTCGAGGTTCTCCGCGAGCGCCTCCGCGCTGCTGCGCTCCTCGCGTGCGACGCGGTTGCGCCAGACGGACGGCATCCCCGACACCGCAGAGTCCACCAGCTCGTGCGCAGCCAGGCTCACCCGAGCGCGCTGCGCGGGCGTCACCTCCGGCGCAGCAGCGCGCACCAGGTCATCCCGGTCCGCGCCGTGCCGCGATCCCAGCGGATCCGCCGTCGTCCGCTGCATCCATGCCAGGACGGGGTAGGCGGTGCGCTTGTAGGCGCGCCGCAGGTGATCGTCATGGACGGTCTGTGCGATCGCGTCGACGCCGGCGGCATCCATCATCGCGCTCACGAGGTCCTGAGCTCCGCGGATATCGGCCACGCCCTGCGGCGGCTCGCCGATCTCTGCCCGCACACGCGCGTTGATCGTGCGCACGTCCGCCAGCAGGCGCTCCGTCACGGCCCGCTTCGCAGCGACCGTCTCCGCGAGGATCGCGCGCAGGCCGTTCACACCCTCGCGCGTCACGGCGGAGGCCGGGCGCACCCGGGCGTTCTCGATCCCGTCTGCAGCCAGCAGCGAGGCGAAGTGCTGCACCGCCTGATCCCGGTCCTCCGGTTCGATCCGATCGATCTGATTCAGCACGAACACCATCGCGGTGCTGTGCTCCGCGAAGGACGACAGGTAGCCGGAGTGCAGGGAGTAGTCCGCGTACTTCTGGGGATCCACCACCCAGAAGACCACGTCGACGAGCCCCACCATCCGGTCGGACTCCAGGCGATGCTCGACAGCGGTCGAGTCGTGATCCGGCAGGTCGACCAGCACCAGCCCGTGGAGGGCGGTCTCGTCGTCGCCGTCCAGGGCCGATTCGCGCCAGGAGCGGCTCTGCACAGGCACGTCCAGCCAGTCGAGGATCTCCTCGCCGCCCGCGCCCCAGACGCAGGCCGTGGGCTTCGAAGTGGTGGGACGGCGCACGCCGACCCGCGCGATCTCGAGTCCCGCGACGGCGTTGAAGAGGGAGGACTTCCCGGAGCCGGTCGATCCGGCGAAGGCGACGACCGTGTGCTCCTCGCCCAGCTTCATCCGCTGGTCCACCCGCTCCAGGAGTTCACGTGCCTCACTGGCAGTCTCCGGTCGCAGGGTGTCGCCGCCCAGCTGCAGGGCGGTCCGCAGGCCGTCGGTGAGGCGACCCAGTTCAGCGTGCAGGGGGTCCGCGCTCGTCGTCGTGGTGTCAGTGGTCGAGGGGTTCGTCATCCCAGGGCCTCCTCGAGTGCGTGTCCGCTCCGCCGAAGCGCCCCGGCCTGACGGGCCTGGACCTGAACGGCGCTGAGTGATTCGTCGAACGGCGCGCGGCACGAGCGGAGCAGATCCTGGGATGCGTCCACCAGTCGTGTCCGCACCTGTGTCGCGAGGTCGCGGGTGACCTGATCGCCGAAGATCGTGTCGAGGAGCTTGCCCGCGACGACGGCGGTGGTGCCGGCGATGCCCACCTCGGCCCCGGTGAGGCCACCGGTGCCGGCGAAGGCGACGAGCATGAGCACTGCGCCCACGCCGTTCACCCCGAAGGACAGGATGCGGGCCTTCGCGCGCTTCGACTGCCCCACGTCGCGGACCAGCTCATTGACCCCGGCCGACCACTCCGCGATCGCCCGTCCCACGCGAGAATCGAAGTCCGACGGCACGCGGAACTGCACGCCTGCGTCAGCTCCCTGCTCGATGAGGTGTGCACCCGCCGGGGAGTCCTCCCAGCGCATGCGCGCCTCGGCGACTGCACGGACGGCCTGCTCGCGGATGAGGTAGGCGACGCTCTGCTCGATCGCGGTCTCCAGTGGCTCCGCGGTGTCGCGCCGTCCCGTGACCGCTGCGGTGATCCTGTCGCGCAGGCGCGCGACGGTGGGCTCGAGGCCGCGGAAGAACTGTCCGCCGCCCACGAAGTCCTGCCAGCGCGCCAGCACCTCGCCGCGCAGGACGCGGCCGTCTGCCAGCGACTCCTCCAGATCCGCGTTCGCGCGGGCGAACGCGTCATCCAGGACACCGGTGAGGCGCGCGTGGAGGTCCTCCTGCTCCTCCGCATGGGTGGCCAGCTCGTCCACGCGCGGAGGCACGGAACCGAGCGCGCCGACCAGGGTCTTCTCGACCACCCGGGCCCGCGCTGCGTCGCTGCGGCCCAGGTTGAGGATCCACGATGTGAGGGTGAAGACCGCAGCCTCGGGCAGCAGACCGTCCTCGAGGGGGACCTCGGGCACGGTGAAGACCGGGGACGAACCCAGTCCAGCCCCGCTCAACAGCTCGGTGAGATGGCGCCGGACCTCGCGGTTGGCCTCGCCCGGCACGCGATCCAGCACGAGGGCGATGGTGGTGCCGCGCTCCTGCGCGCCCGTCAGCAACGACCAGGGCACGGCATCCGCGTAGCGCGCTGCGGTGGTGACGAACAGCCACAGATCTGCCGCGGCCAGCAGCTGGCGGGCCATGAGCCTGTTCGACTCCATGACGGAGTCGATGTCCGGCGAGTCGAGGAGTGCGAGGCCCTGCGGCACGGAGTCGTCGGCGACCAAGCGCAGCTGCGGCTTGTCCAGCTGTGTCTCCTCGCGCGTCACGCGCGCGAAGCCCGGCAGGACGCGGTCCGACTGGAAGTGCGCCTCGTCATCCGGGTGGTGGATGAGGATCGGCGACGTGGTCGTGGGGCGGAGCACGCCGGATTCCGTGACCCGCCTGCGCACGATCGAGTTCACGAGCGTCGACTTGCCAGCACCGGTCGATCCGCCGACCACGACCAGCAGCGGCGCATCGGGCGCCTGAACGCGCGGCAGGAGGTAGTCCTCGATCTGGTCGGACAGACTCCGCTGCAGGGCACGCGCGGCATCGACATCCGCGGTCTCCAGCGGCAGGTCGACCTCCCGGACCCGGCGCAGCAGCTCCGACAGGGCGGGCGCGGCTCCGGTGCCAGCGGTCAGGGACATAGGACGAGCTTCCACACGTCCATCTTCACGAGCGCGGCCCTCTTCCACCAGTCACCACGCCGTGCACCTTGGGATTGCCTGTGAGCCACCTCGGGCAGCGCGGCCCTTTCGCGCCTGATAGTTCGCATTCAGAACACCAGAGTGGAGGCATCCGGGAACTCCGTGTAGACGATCGCATCGTCCAGAGGAGCCAGTTCCAAGTAGCTCGGAACTCCGTCCTCCAGGAACAGGATGACCAGCGCATCACCGAGGAATGCAGAGAGCACGGTCTGCTCCTGCTCGTCACGGGATCCTGCGGTCCGATCAGTCGTCAGTGAGATGCTGGGGCACTGCCCGCAGCCGCACAGCTCGTCGACCATCAAGTCCGGCACGGACGACCGCCAGTCGTCTCGGACCGCCGGTGTCGGAGCGGGCATCTCCTGCGCAGGGTTCGCGCGTTCGATCATCGTCAGGAGGACCTGCTGCTCTCGCTCACTGAGTGGCCTGCGCATGAGTTGATCCTACGCAGTGCGGCTCGGTGAGCGGGCCGCCCTCACTGCTGAGCTGATGCGCAGACCCGCCGGACGCGCTGCTCTAGGCTGTCGGCATGCCCCGCACGAGCCCCGTCCCCAGCTCCCACCACCCCGGGCGCGATGACCGCGGCTCCATGCCGATGCTCGAGCGGATGCCCGCGGAATTGGACCGGCTCACGCCCCAGGAGGCGTTGGCAGAGGTCCAGCGCGGCGCCCGGGTCGTCGACGTCCGCACGGCGGCACACCGCGCGGCCGCGGGGAGCATCCCCGGTTCTCTGGCGATCGATCTGACCGTGCTCCCGTGGCGACTGGACCCCGGCTTCACCCACCGCATCCCCGAGGCCACGGGCTGGGATCTGCGCTGGATCCTCATCTGCCGCCACGGGTATTCGTCGTCCCTGGCGGCCTGGAACCTCCGGCAGATGGGACTGCACCGGGTCACCGACGTGATCGGTGGTGCTGAAGCGTGGGAGGAGGCCGGCCTGCCGCTGTCAGCGGCGCCCGCGGACGAGCGGACCTGAGGACCCCGGTGCCCCCAGCAGGACTCGAACCTGCAACCTACGGATTAGAAGGCCGTTGCTCTATCCATTGAGCTATGGAGGCGCGCCGCGCGTGCGCGGCCACGAAGCATTCTAGCGCCGCACGCACGACGGGTGCATGTCCACGATCACGCGTGGACATGCACCCGTTCGTGTGCGAGGCGCGTTGAGGCCTACTGGCCCTGCCGCTCGATCGCCTGCTCGAGCCGCTCGAGCTTCCCGTCGAGCTCACCGGTGCGGCCGGGGCGGATGTCCGCCTTCATGACCAGCGACACACGGGGACCAAAGGCGGCCACGGCCTCGGTCGCGGCTTTGACGACGGCGAAGACCTCGTCCCACTCCCCCTCGATCGTCGTGAACATCGAATCGGTGCGGTGCGGCAGGCCGGACTTCCGGACGACCTCCACCGCGGCGGCGACAGCGTCGTGGACGCCGCCGTCACCGGCCGGGTCGGCTCCACCGGACGGTGCGACTGAGAACGCGAGCAGCATCGTCGATCACGCCTTCGGCACGGAGATGACGAGGGCGTCGCCCTGCCCACCGCCGCCGCACAGCGCGGCGACACCGGTGCCGCCGCCGCGACGCTTGAGCTCGAGTGCCAGATCCAGCGTGATGCGTGCGCCCGAGGCCCCGATCGGGTGTCCCAGCGCGATCGCACCGCCGTTGACATTCACCTTCTCCGGGTCGACACCCAGGTCTGCGGTCGAGGCGAGACCCACGGCGGCGAACGCCTCGTTGATCTCGTAGAGGTCGAACGAATCGGCCGCGACGCCGGCCCGCTCCGCAGCTGCGCGGATCGCCTGCGAGGGCTGGTGCTGGAGCGACGAGTCGGGGCCCGCGGTCCACGCGTGCGCACCGATCTCCGCCAGGATCGGCAGGCCCAGCTCCTCCGCCTTCGCCCGCGAGGCGACGACGACCGCGACTGCTCCGTCGGAGATCTGCGAGGCGTTCGCGGCGGTGATCGATCCGTCCTTGCGGAAGGCGGGACGCAGCTTCGCCATCGACTCGGGCGAGGAGTCGGCGCGCACACCCTCATCGACCTCGACCGTCACATCGCCCTTGCGGGTGGAGATCGTCACGGGCGTGATCTCGTCGTCGAACCGGCCAGCCGCCTGGGCGGCTGCCGCGCGCTGGTGCGAGGCCACGGCGAACGCGTCCTGCTGCTCGCGGGTGAACGACTGCGCGGGGTCGTCCCCGTCGTTGGCGGCCTCGGTCAGTCCGCCCATCGCCTGGTCCGTGAACGCGTCCCACAGCCCGTCGTAGTCCATGTGGTCGCGCGCCTGGATCGTGCCGTACTTGTAGCCGGCCCGCGACTTCTCCAGCAGGTGCGGCGCGTTCGTCATCGACTCCTGGCCGCCGGCCACGACGATGTCGTACTCACCGGCGCGGACCAGCATGGCCGCCTGCGTGATCGCGTTGATGCCGGACAGGCAGAGCTTGTTGATCGTGATCGCGTTGACGCTCATGGGGATTCCGGCCTTGACGGCGGCCTGGCGCGCGGGCCCCTGACCCAGCCCCGCCTGCAGCACCTGGCCCATGATGACGTGCTCGACCTGGTCCGGGCTCACACCCGCGCGCGCCAGCGCACCGCGGATCGCCTCCGCACCCAGGTCGACGGCGCTGAGGCCCGCCAGCGCTCCGGACATCTTGCCGAACGGTGTGCGCGACCCCGCGACGATGACAGCTTCGGACATGGTTCCTCCTCATGGATGTGGTGCAGATCGCACGTCGCCCCCAGCCTATCGAAAGCCACCGCCTCCGAGGTCACTGGGACAGCCCTGCACGGGGCGCCCTCCGCCTGTCCGCGCCCCCGGCATGGCAGTAGAGTGGAGCCGAAGACGATCGGACAGTCCCAGAGCAGAAGAAGGATGGGAGAGCCTCAGTGACGCCTCCAGAAGAGTTCCGCACGGCGATGCGCGGGTACGAGAAGAGTGAAGTCGACACCCGCATCGGGCAGCTCAAGAAGGAGATCGAGTCCCTGCGCAAGGCGCTCAAGGATGCTCGCAGTCAGGTCATCAGCGCCGACCGCGCGAAGCTGCAGGTCGCGGGAGAGCTCTCCGAGGCGAAGCAGCAGCTGAAGAAGGCCGCCAGCAGCCAGGCTGACGCGGACGCCGCACCCGGGACCCGGATCGACCACCTCCTCAAGATCGCCGAGTCGCAGGCCCGCGAGACGCTCGCACAGGCGACCGCGGATGCAGAGACCATCCGGAACAAGGCGCGCGCGGATGCCGCCGGCCAGCGCGCACGCATGCGCACGGAGTCCGACGACACGCTCAACGGTGCACGTTCCGAGGCCGAGGCGATCACCTCGTCCGCGGACCTGCGCGCCACGGAGACGATCACGGCTGCGGAGAAGAAGGCGGCGGAGACGATCGAGGCCGCCGAGCGCGAGGCCGCCCGCCTCCGCAGCGACGCCGAGGCCGCGGCCTCGGACTCCCGCGAGTCCCTCTCCCGCGACCTCGCCGCCGAGCGCGCCGCAGCGGACGAGGAGATCGCACGCCTCCGCAGCGACGCGAAGAAGGAGGCGGAGGAGATCCGCACCACCGCCCAGCAGGAGGCGGACACGCTTCGCGCCGAGGCGAAGGAGGCCGCCGACGCCCTGCTGAACGACGCCACCGCCCGCGAGGAGGCGACGCGGAAGGCCTCCGAGGCCCTCGACCTCGAGCTCGCGACCAAGCGCAGCGACTTCGAGAAGGCGGAGAAGGAGCGCTACGAGACAACGAAGGCGGAGAACGACCGCCTCATCAAGGAGGCGCAGGAGCGCGCAGCCAAGGCGGAGGAGGACGCGAAGTCAGCCTCCGAGCGCGCCGAGCAGACCCGCGCCCAGGCGGTCGAGCAGGCGGACACGATCATCGCCGACGGCAAGAAGCGTGCCCAGACCCTCATCAGCGAGGCCCGCGCCACTGCTGAGGCCACGATCGAGGAGTCGCAGGCGGAGTCCCGCCGCAACATCCAGGCGGCGCAGTCGCAGGTCGATCTCCTCACGAAGCAGCGCAAGACGATCGCCGCCCAGCTGGACCAGCTGCGGTCGATGTTCGCCACGCCCGGACTCCTCCCCGTCCCCGAGGAGTCCCCCGCACCCAGCCCCGAGCGCGTCGCCGCCGGAGCCGTGCCCACAGAGAAGATCGCGGACCGCGACGAACTCGAGGCCTTCGCCGCTCAGGACGAAGCAGCAGCCGAGGACACGGAGACGGACGCCCTTGCCGAGTCCGCTGACGCCGACACGGCCGAGGTCGAGGTCGAGGGCGCGACCGACGCCGCAGACGACGCCGAGGCCGTGGTCACCGACAGCGAGGACGCCGAGGCCGATGCTGAGGCTGACGAGGACGAGGACGAGCAGCCCGAGGCCGCCGCCGAGGATGCAGCGGAGGCTGCGGGCTCCGAGGACGCGCCCGCGCAGACCGCACCGAACGCTGGCCAGACGCCGCGCGGACCCGCAGGGCTGCGCGGGAAGGGCGACCCCGCCAACCGCCTGCGCTGAGCAGAAGCCTCAGCTGAGCAGCGGGCTCAGCCGCGACGGGCTCGGAAGCAGTGGGTGTGCCAGTGCCTGCGTGCTTCCGGGCCCGTTCCGATTCCATAGGCGGCGGACTCCCGCCACGCGACGGTGTGGGGCGCCGAGGCCGGCAGCGACTGCCCGCAGCCGGGGCACACATAGGTCTTGCCGGACGCTGATCCGCGCGTCTCCTGCACGATCCACCGACCGTCCCGCGCGTCATCGACACGGCGACGGGTCGAGAAGCCCGGTGACAGGTCACGGACGGGACGCTGCCACTTGTTGGACCGGCGGGACGAGGACGAGCGTGGCATGGCGCCAGTGTCTCACGTACAGTGGTCGCCTGTGCGAGTCGTGATTGCGAAGTGCCAGGTCGACTATGCGGGACGACTGTCCGCGCATCTCCCCCTGGCCACCAGGGTCCTCATGCTCAAGGCGGACGGCAGCGTCCTCGTCCATTCGGACGGCGGTTCCTACAAGCCGCTCAACTGGATGTCACCGCCGTGCTCGCTGAGTGTGGGCGAGCCCAGTGAGGAACAGGCCGAGGCCGGCTTCACGGAGATCTGGACGGTCCGGCAGACGAAGACGGACGACTCCCTCGTCATCTCCATCGCCGAGGTCGTCGACGAGGTCTCTCACGAGCTGGGCACCGATCCCGGCCTCGTCAAGGACGGCGTCGAGTCCCACCTGCAGGAGCTCCTGGCGCAGCACATCGAGACGCTGGGCGACGGCTATACGACCATCCGCCGCGAGTACATGACCGCGATCGGACCCGTCGACATCCTCGCCCGCGACCACGCGGGCGCCTCGATCGCCGTGGAGATCAAGCGCCGCGGCGGGATCGACGGCGTCGAGCAGCTCACCCGCTACCTGGAGCTCATGAACAGGGATCCGCAGCTGGCTCCCGTCACCGGCGTCTTCGCCGCGCAGGAGATCAAGCCGCAGGCCCGCACGCTGGCCGAGGACCGCGGCATCCGCTGCGTCGTCCTCGACTACGATGCCCTGCGCGGGATGGACGACCCGGAGACGCGGCTGTTCTGACAGACGACTGCACCCCTGCTCGGGTCACCGAACAGGGGTGCACACGTGAGTGACCGGGCAGGGACTCAGCGGAGGATGACGGGGTCCGGCTTCTCGACGCGCTCGATCCGCGCGCCCAGACCCCGGAGCTTCTCCACGAAGTGCTCGTACCCGCGCTCGATGTGGTCGATGCCGGACACCTCGGTCCGCCCCGTCGCGATGAGCCCTGCGACGACGAGGCCCGCACCCGCACGGATGTCGCTCGCCTCGACCTCTGCACCCGAGAGTGAGTCCACACCCGTCACGAGCGCGTGATTGCCGTCGATGCTCACCTGAGCGCCCAGGCGCGACAGCTCATTCACGAAGCGCCAGCGCGCTTCGAACAGGTTCTCCGTCAGCAGGCCCACACCGTCCGCGCATGCGTTGAGCGCGATGACGAACGGCTGCAGGTCCGTGGGGAACCCGGGATAGGGCAGCGTCGAGACCCGGATGGGAACCGGACGCTCCGGACCCACGACACGGAAGCCCGCCCGCGCGGGATCCGCCGACTCCAGGGCCGTCACCTGTGCACCGGTCTCCAGGAGCTTGTCGACGACATTGGGCAGGATCTCCAGACCCACGCCCTGCACGCTCACGTCTCCCCCCGTGGCCGCGGCGGCGAAGGCCCACGTGCCCGCGACGATCCGGTCGCCCACGCAGCGGTGCTCCACCGGGTGCAGCTCACGGACGCCGGTGACGACGAGCCGTGACGAACCGATGCCCTCGATCTGGGCGCCCATCTCCACGAGCATCGTGCAGATGTCGACGATCTCCGGCTCCTTCGCCACGTTCTCGATCGTCGTCACCCCGTCGGCCAGCACGGCCGCCATGACGAGGTTCTCCGTCGCCCCCACGGACGGGAAGGGCAGGGCGATGTCCGCGGCCGTCAGGCCCTGCGGCGCCCTGGCGACGAAGTATCCGTGGTCCAGCGTGACCTGCGCGCCCAGCTGCTCGAGGCCCTTCTGGTGCATGTCGAGGCCACGAGAACCGATGGCGTCGCCTCCGGGGACCGCGACCTCGGCGGCGTGCATGCGGCCCACCAGAGGACCCAGCACGGAGATCGAGGCGCGCATGAGGCGGACCAGCTCGTAATCAGCGGTGGTGCCCGGAGCCGTCGGCACGTCGATGCGGACGGTGCCCGCGACCGCGTCGTAGTCGATGTCGCACCCCAGCCGGCTCAGCAGCTCGCACATGATGCGGACATCGGCGATGTCCGGGACGTTCGAGATCGTGGAGGCACCCGGAGCCAGCAGCGTTGCCGCCATGAGCTTGAGGACGGAGTTCTTCGCACCCCGCACCGTCACCTCGCCGCGCAGCACGGTGGGTCCCTCGATGACGAAGACCTGCTGACTCACGTGAACCGTCCCATCGTGTGATTGGCGCCCGGGGGCGCGGATTCCAGCCAGGATGCGAAGCCGGAGAGGGCCTCGGCGTCCAGGGCGATCCGAATGGTCTTGGGTGCGCCGCGATGCATGTCGTAGCGGCACACGATCACCTGCGCGTCCGGCAGCAGGGAGTACTGCTCCGCCTCCTTGGGCCTGCCCCGATCGATGATCTCGAGGTCCGACCGCGGCAGCATGTGGCTGGGATGCGGGCGAAGGCTGAAGACGGGGTACCAGTCCAGCGCGCTCACGCCGAACACGGCCACGCCCAGGCGCCAGACGCCGGGCTTGCCGGGTGTCTCCGCAGAGCAGTCGAAGGCGCCGGCCGCTCGAGTGAGCGACCGGCGCCTGACGGTGAAGAGCACGACGACGATCACACCCGCTCCCGCTGACGAGAGCAGAAGGATCAGAAGGACGGATGCGAGCACGTCGTGTCTACTCCGGGACTCTCAGTCCACGATGCTGGCCGCATCAGCGACCACGGAGACACGATCATTCGCGACGGACAGGAACCCGCCGTCGGCCTGCGCGCGGACGGTCGTGCCCTCCGGCGTGAGGATGCGGACCTCTCCCCCGGCCACGAGGCCCAGGATGGGCTCGTGGCCGGCGAGGATGCCGATCTCGCCCTCGGTCGTGCGGGCCACCACGCGGGTGGCCTCGCCCGACCAGACCTCACGGTCGGCAGAGACGACGACGACTGACAGCGCGGCCATCGGTCAGGACTCCTTCTGGAGCTCGGCGTAGTTCCGCAGCACGTCGTCGATCGGGCCGACGTTGAAGAACGCCTGCTCCGGGATGTGGTCGAAGTCGCCGTCGCAGATGCCGCGGAAGCCCTCGATCGCGTCCTTGATGGAGACGGTCGAGCCCTCGACACCCGTGAACTGCAGAGCGGTGTAGGTGTTCTGCGAGAGGAACTGCTCGATGCGACGAGCACGGTGGACGACCACCTTGTCCTCCTCGGACAGCTCGTCGACGCCCAGGATGGCGATGATGTCCTGCAGCTCCTTGTTCTTCTGGAGGATCTGCTTGACGCGCACGGCCGTGTCGTAGTGATCCTGGCCCACGTAGAGCGGGTCGAGGATGCGCGACGACGAGGCCAGCGGATCGACGGCGGGGTACAGACCGCGCGACGCGATGTCGCGGGACAGCTCCGTCGTCGCGTCGAGGTGCGCGAACGTCGTCGCCGGAGCGGGGTCCGTGTAGTCGTCCGCGGGGACGTAGATCGCCTGCATCGAGGTGATCGAGTTGCCGCGGGTCGAGGTGATGCGCTCCTGGAGCACACCCATCTCGTCCGCCAGCGTGGGCTGGTAGCCCACGGCCGAGGGCATGCGGCCCAGCAGCGTCGAGACCTCGGAGCCCGCCTGCGTGAAGCGGAAGATGTTGTCGATGAACAGCAGCACGTCCTGGTTCTGGACGTCGCGGAAGTACTCCGCCATCGTCAGACCCGTCAGTGCGACGCGCAGACGCGTGCCCGGCGGCTCATCCATCTGGCCGAACACCAGCGCGGTGTTCTTGAGCACGCCCGACTCGTCCATCTCGTGGATGAGATCGTTGCCCTCACGCGTGCGCTCACCGACACCGGCGAACACGGACACACCGCCGTGGTCCTGCGCGACACGGGTGATCATCTCCTGGATGAGGACGGTCTTGCCGACACCGGCACCGCCGAACAGGCCGATCTTTCCGCCCTGCACGTACGGGGTCAGGAGGTCGATGACCTTGATGCCGGTCTCGAACATCTCCGTCTTCGACTCCAGCTTGTCGAAGCTGGGCGCCTCGCGGTGGATCGACCAGCGCTCGGTGATCTCGTAGGGCTCCTCGAGCATCGAGTCGTTGAGGACGTCACCGGTGACGTTGAAGACCTTGCCCTTGGTGACGTCGCCCACGGGGACGCTGATGGGGGCACCGGTGTCCTGGACCTCCTGGCCGCGCACCAGTCCGTCGGTGGGCTGCAGGGACACGGCACGGACGATGCCGTTGCCCAGGTGCAGCTCGACCTCGAAGGTGATCGTGCGGACGCCCTCGGACAGCTCGACCTGGGTCGTCAGCGCGTTGTAGACAGTCGGGACCGCGTCGAGCGGGAACTCGATGTCGACGACCGGGCCGATGACGCGCGAGATCCGGCCAGTGGTCCCCTGGACCTGGGGAGTTTCGGAAACTGTGGCAGTCATGTTCTCTTTCTCTTCTGCTCTCTTCACCGGGCGAGGCTCAGTCGCTGGCGCCGGAGGCCGCAAGAGCGTCGACGCCGCCGACGATCTCGGAGATCTCCTGGGTGATTTCTGCCTGTCGGGCCGTGTTGGCCAGGCGGGTGTACGTCTTGATGAGGTCGTCGGCGTTGTCCGTCGCGGTCTTCATCGCCTGCTGACGCGCAGCCTGCTCGGCCGCCGCGGCGCTCAGGAGCGCCGACTGGATCCGTGCATCGATGTACCGGGGAAGGAGCGCGTCGAGCACCTCTTCCGCACTGGGCTCGAACTCGTACAGCGGGAAGACCGTGTCCGGCTGGGACGACACGCGCGCCTCAGCGGCGGCGCCGTCCTCCTCCACGACCTCGAGCGGGATGAGGCGCCGGTACTCCGGCTGCCGATCCACTGCCGAGCGGTAGACCGTCGACACGAGGTAGATCTCGTCGATGCCGCCCTGCGCGGCCGGCTTCTCGAAGGCCGCGAGGAGCGCCTCTCCGATCCGCCGTGCGTCCGCGCCCGAGGGCGACTCCGAGAACCCGCTCCACGACTGCTCGATCGCGCGCTCACGGAACGTGTAGTACGTCTCCGCCTTGCGCCCCACGGTGTAGAGGGCGACATCCTTGCCCTCGTCCTTCAGGTGCGCGACCAGCTCCTCCGCCTCGCGGATGACGTTCGCCGAGTAGGCGCCCGCGAATCCGCGGTCCGGGCCGATGACGACGACCGCGGCGCGGTCGATCGTCTCCGGCTCGGTGGTCAGCGTGTGCTCGACGTTCGACTGCGTCGCCACCACGGAGACGGCTCGCGTGATCTCACGCGCGTACGGGCTGGCCGACTGCGCGCGAGCAACCGCCTTCTGGATGCGGGAGGCGGCGATGAGCTCCATGGCCTTGAAGATCTTCCGCAGCGAACTGGTGGAATTGATCTTGGCCTTATAGACCCGCTGCTGTGCTCCCATCAGCACTTCCTTTCAGTCGTGGCGTGCACGTCGAACGACCTCAGCGCTTCTGCTTGACGATCTGCTCCTGCTCGATCTCCGAGGCGTCCGCAGCCGCGGCGCTCTCCGAGCCGGCAGAGGCACCATCGCCGGACACCTGGAACTCCTGCTTGAAGTCGTTCACAGCTGCCGTGAGAGCGTCCTTCAGGTCACCGCTGAGCTTGTCGTTCAGGCCGGCGATCTGCTGGAACAGGTCGGTCTTGCGCTCGAGGTAGGAGTGGAACTCCGCCTCGAACCGCAGCACGTCGGGCACGGGGATCTCGTCGAGGTGGCCCTCGGAGCCCATCCAGACGGACACCGTCTGGCGCTCGGACGGCATCGGCTGGAACTGGCCCTGCTTGAGCAGCTCCATGAGCCGTGCGCCACGATCCAGCTGGCGACGCGTCGCTGGATCCAGGTCGGACGCGAACATCGCGAACGCCTCGAGCGACCGGTACTGGGCCAGCGAGATCTTCAGCGTGCCGGAGACGCCGCGCAGCGGCTTGCGCTGTGCGGAACCGCCCACGCGGGACACGGAGACACCGACGTCCACGGCGGGACGCTGGTTCGAGTTGAACAGGTCCGACTGCAGGAAGATCTGGCCGTCGGTGATCGAGATGACGTTCGTGGGGATGAACGCTCCCACGTCGTTCGCCTTGGTCTCGATGATCGGCAGGCCGGTCATCGAACCGCCGCCCAGCTCGTCGGACAGCTTCGCGCAGCGCTCCAGCAGACGGGAGTGCAGGTAGAAGACGTCACCGGGGTAAGCCTCACGGCCCGGCGGGCGGCGCAGCAGCAGCGAGATGGCGCGGTAGGCCTCGGCCTGCTTGGACAGGTCGTCGAAGATGATGAGGACGTGCTTGCCCTCGTACATCCAGTGCTGGCCGATCGCGGAGCCCGCGTAGGGAGCGAGGTACTTGAAGCCTGCCGGGTCGGACGCGGGCGAGGCCACGATCGTCGTGTACTCGAGTGCGCCGTTCTCCTCCAGCGACCGACGGACCGACGCGATCGTCGAGCCCTTCTGGCCGCAGGCGACGTAGATGCAGCGGACCTGCTTCGTGGGGTCGCCGCTCTCCCAGTTGGCCTTCTGGTTGATGATCGTGTCGAGCGCGAGCGCGGTCTTGCCGGTCTTGCGGTCGCCGATGATGAGCTGGCGCTGGCCGCGGCCCACGGGAACCATCGCGTCGATGGCCTTGAGGCCGGTCTCCAGGGGCTCCTTGACCTCCTTGCGGTCCATGACGCCCGCAGCCTGCAGCTCGAGCTCGCGGCGGCCCACGGTCTCGATGTCGCCCAGGCCGTCGACGGGCTCGCCCAGCGGGTTCACGACGCGGCCCAGGTAGCCGTCGCCCACGGGGACGGACAGGACCTCACCGGTGCGGAAGACCTTCTGGCCCTCAGCGATGCCGGAGAACTCGCCCAGGACGACGGCGCCGATCTCGCGCTCGTCGAGGTTCTGCGCCAGGCCCAGCGTGCCGTCCTCGAAGCGGAGCAGCTCGTTGGCCATGGTGCCGGGCAGACCGGAGACGGACGCGATGCCGTCACCCGCGGTCACGACAGTGCCGACCTCGGTCTTGTCTCCCGACTGGGGGGAGTACGACTCGACGAACTTCCCCAGTGCGTCCCGGATCTCATCCGGGCTGATTGTCAGTTCCGCCATCTGGTTTCCCTGCTTCCTTGCTTGACGTGAGGCTGCGTGCGCGTCGCAGCGGTTGTTCGTGGCACCCTGTCCCGGGTGCGATCAGCTGGTGAGTCGACGGCGGACGTCTGACAGGCGATCAGCGATCGTGCCGCTCATCACCTCGTCGCCGACCTGCACCCGCACACCGCCGACGACGTCGGGGTCGACGTTGACATGGAGGACGAGCTCCCTGCCGTACGACCGGGACAGTGACTGGGTGAGACGTTCCTGCTGCTGCGGGGTCAGCGGGCGGGCGACCACGACCTCGGCGACAGAACGGCGCTGGCGAGCAGCCAGCACCTCGCCGTAGTTGTCGAGGGCCTCCGACACGCGGATCCCGCGGGGGTGTGCCGCAGCCTGCTGAGCGAGGAGGACCGTCTCCTCGGCAGCGGCGGAGCCGAGCAGATCCCGGACCAGCGTGCGCTTGGCGTCAGCCGGAGCGCCGGACCCCAGGGCCCAGCCCAGCTCGTGGTGGGTCTCGATGGTCCGCGCGAAGCGGAACAGCTCCTCCTCCACGCGCCCCAGGCGGCTCTGCGCCTGTGCCGAGGCGGCCACGGCGGTGACGCCTGCGACCTCGAGGGCGGTGACGAAGTCCTGCGTCCGCGCCCAGTGGTGACCGGCTGCGGAGCGGGCGATCTCGAGGGCGACTCCGTCGATCCGGGTGCCGAAGAGGCGGTCGAGGACCGCCGCCTTGCCGGCCGGCTCGATGGACGCGTCCGCGAGGGTCTTGCGCAGCGACACGTCGTCTGCGAGCACGCCGACGACGGACAGCAGGCCTTCGCCCACTGCCGCGTCGACGGTCGTGCCGGAGACGGCGCGATCCACGTGCGCGAGCACCTGCTGGAGGGACATCCTGCTCGACTGGAGCATCAGAACTCCTTGGTGGCGGAGGCCGTGGCGGCGGGCGCCTGGGCCTCGAGGTCGGCGATGAAGCGGTCGACGACGTTGGCCGAACGCGCATCGTCGCTGAGCGACTCGCCCACGATCCGCGAGGCCAGGTCGGTCGCGAGACCGCCCACCTCCGACCGCAGGGAGACCATGGCGGACTGGCGCTCGGCCTCGATCTGAGCCTTGGCCTGCGCGAGGATCCGCTCGGACTCCTCGGTCGCCTGCTGCTTCATCGAGGCGATGATCTGCGCGCCCTCCTCCTGGGCCTCGGCCCGGAGCCTGGCGGCTTCCGCACGTCCGTCGGCGAGCTGCTTCTGGTACTCGGCGAGAGCGGCATCCGCCTCGGCCTGGACCTTCTCTGCCTTCTCGATGCCGCCCTGGATCGCGCTGGAGCGCTCGTCCAGGACTGCACGGAACTTCGGAAGGAGCACCTTCCAGAAGACGAGGAAGATGAGAGCGAAGCAGACAGCCGACCAGACGATGTCATAGACAGCGGGGATGAGCGGGTGTCCGCCCGGATCCGCTGCGAGAACTGTCATCGGGGTCATGTGGGGGTTCGCTCCCTATCAGGCTGCGGGGAAGATGAAGCCGGCTGCGATGCCCAGGAAGGCGAGCAGCTCGACGAAGGCGATGCCGAGGAACATCGTGGTGCGCAGCTGGCCGGCGACCTCCGGCTGACGTGCCATGCCCTCAACGGTCTTGCCGACGAGGATGCCGATGCCGATGCCCGGGCCGATGGCCGAGAGGCCGTAGCCGACGGTCTGCAGGTTGCCGGTCACTTCGGCGAGGATGGTGGTGTCCACGTGGGTATTCCCTTTCGGTTGAGGGCCGGCCGGTCAGCTGGCCCCTGTCTTGCGGATGACAGATTGAGATCCGGGACTCAGTGGTCCGCGGCGACGCTCAGCTGGATGTAGGCGGCGGTCAGCAGAGCGAAGACGTACGCCTGCAGCACTGCGACGAGGATCTCGAAGAGCGTGAAGGCGAATCCTCCGACGAGGGTGAGCACGCCGAAGCCCGCGAGGGCTCCGCCCGCCTCGAAGAAGAAGAAGTGCGTGGCCGCGAAGCAGAGGACCAGCAGGAGGTGGCCCACCAGCAGGTTGAACGTGAGTCGCAGCGTGAGGCTGACGGGACGCGCGATGAACGTCGACACGATCTCGATCGGCGTCACGAGGATGTACATGGGCTTCGGAACGCCCGCGGGGAAGAGCTCGCCCTTGAGGTATCCCCAGCCGCCCTTGGCCTGGATGCCCGCGCCGATCATGACGACGAAGACGACGAGCGACATGACCAGCGGCATGCCGATCAGCGCGTTCGAGGAGATGTTGAGGAACGGGATGATGCCCGTGATGTTGAGGGCGAAGACGCCGAAGAAGATCGCGGCGATGAGCGGGAAGAAGCGGTCGCCGTCCTTGCGGCCCAGCATCCCGTAGGCGATGTCCTTGCGGACGAAGTCGAACGCGAGCTCCACGACGGACTGGATCCGGCCGGGGACCACGGTCGCCTTCCGCAGCGCCAGCCACAGGAGGAGCAGGAGGACCAGCGATGCCAGGATCCGGACCAGGATGATCCGGTTGATGTCGAAGCCTGTCCCCTCGAACAGGAAGACCGCCGGGAAGAACTCCTCGAGGCCGGGAGCGTGGAAGCCCCCCTCCTCTGCGGCTGCGAGCATCGACACCGTTGGCAGGGCGTTGGTGAACAGGGCGGACTCCTGACGGCTATGCGATCTCCGCTGCTGCGGTGACCGGCTACGGCACTGAGATCGGGCGTGGTCGTCGGACTGACGTCCGATCTGGATCTCGCGATGGTCTGGTGCGGGCCTGGGATCAGGGGGAGGAAGACCGTGGCCGTCCCCGTTGTTCAGTCTCTGACTGATTATTCCCAGCTTATCCCCCCGATACTCTACCAAGCGTAGAGAACGCGACAAAACCGTTCATCGCGTCCGGAGAGAGCCTGCGTGTGGTGTTGCTCTCACTGGGGTTCGTCGACGAGCGGCAGCCGCGAGCGCTGGACGATGACGACGTCCGCGATGAGCGAGGCGATCGCGGCCACTGCCAGCGTGAGGAAGAGGGTCCACGGGTCATAGAAGTCGCGGCCCCGCAGCGCGATGCCCACGCCCATGAAACCCACGATCTTCACGAGGAAGCCGCCCATGACGCCGGCGGCCATCGCGGTGGGGCTCGAGTGCGCGGTGAAGTACATGACGACTGCGGTGATCGCGAAGAACACGAACGCGCAGACGGAACCGATGAGCGCGCCCCAGACTCCCGGCAGACCGGCGACCAGTCCCCCGACGAAGCTGGCGATCGTGCCGATGACGATCGCGATGAGCGCTCCGGCGATGATCGTCCACTTCATGATCGAGCGAACGCTGCCGGCGCGGCCGATGCCGGGTCCGGAGGACGGGGTCATGAGGTCTCCTTGCGAGCCAGGCGCCTGCCCAGCGGGTAGAAGGTGAGGACGAGCGTCACGAGGACGAGCGCCCCGAGGACCGGCAGCAGGCGCGCCACCGGGAACAGCAGGAACGAGACGGAGCCGAACGCGAAGATCGCGGTCCACAGGTAGAGGAGCAGGACGGCGCGGGCGTGGGAGTGCCCCAGCCGGAGCATGCGGTGATGCAGGTGCTTGGCGTCTGCGGAGAACGGCGACTTGCCCGCCATCATCCGGCGCACGACCGCCAGCCCCAGGTCCAGGAGCGGCAGGGCCATGACCGCGATGGGCAGGATGATCGGCAGGAAGGCGGCCAGCGCGCGCTCATCCGCGAGCATCGCCGGGTCGACCTGACCGGTCACGCGGATCGTCGAGGCCGCGAGCATGAGTCCGATGAGCATCGACCCGGAGTCGCCCATGAAGATCCGCGACGGGTTGAAGTTGTGGGGCAGGAAGCCCACGCACACGCCCACGAGCACGGCGATGATGAGGGAGGCCAGGTTCGCGTAGCTGTCCGGGGTCGCATCGACCGCCAGGCTGTAGCTGTAGGCGAAGAACGCGGCACCGCCCAGCGAGACGACGCCAGCGGCCAGTCCGTCCAGGCCGTCGACGAAGTTGACCGCGTTGATCGTCACGAGGACGACGAGCACCGTGAGGATGAGGGACATCCGGGGCGACCCGATGATGACTCCGCCCAGCGGGATCGACAGGAGGCTCACGCCGTTGAGCGCCATGAAGCCCGCGGCCAGCGTCTGCCCGGCCAGCTTCGTCGTCCAGTGGAGGTCCCAGATGTCGTCGACGACGCCCAGTGCGCACAGCATCGTCGCTGCGCCGGCGATGCCGATGATGGGGCCGGGCTCGTCATAGACCCGATCGAGGAACGGCGTCTGCGACGCGATGAGGAGTGCACCCATGATGCCCGCGAACATCGCGACCCCGCCCAGGCGAGGAGTCGGCACGGAGTGGACGTCGCGCTCGCGCAGCGGCGAGAAGATCAGCCCGCGCTCGGCCACTCGCCGCACCATGGGGGTGACGAGGTACGCGATCACCGCCGCGACGAGGAGGATGAAGAGGTAGGCGCGCACTGATCAGCCGTCCTGCGACCCGCCGTCCGCGGGATCGTCCGGCCCCACCAGGTCGGGCAGCACCTCCCGCAGCTGCTCGAGGCTCAGCGGGCCCTCGCGGAGGATGCGCGGCGGCTGCGAGGTCATGTCGACGATCGTCGAGGAGGCCTGCCCACTGCGGGGACCGCCGTCCAGGTAGATGCCGACGGACTCGCCCAGCATCCGCTGGGCTTCCTCCACCGTCTGCGCGGCGGGCGCGCCGTGGGTGTTGGCGCTCGAGACCGCGAGCGGGCCCGTCTCCGCGAGCAGCGCGAGTGCGTCCGCATCGTCGGGCATCCGCAGCGCGACGGTCCCGTGAGTGTCGCCCAGGTCCCAGTCGAGCATGGGCTGCGCGTCGCAGACCAGCGTGAGCGGGCCGGGCCAGAAGGCTGTCACGAGTGCCATCGTGCGCTCGTCAACGTTCGCGGCCAGCGCCAGCAGC
>DWZY01000224.1 GCA_019117325.1 Candidatus Brevibacterium intestinigallinarum | reverse complement strand
GTGCGAGCCGGTGTGGTTGAGGTCCTCGCGCTTGAGGAGGATGCGCGCGCCGCCGGCGTGCTCGGAGAACCGCGCGGCCTCGCTCAGCAGGCTGGGCCTGCCCACGTACTCGGCCAGCAGCTGCCGATACTCGGCGCGGAAGTCGTCCTCCAGCACCGCCTTGGCGAAGGCCTCCTCGATCTCCTCGCACGCGGGGACGAGCGCCTCGGGGATGAAGCGCCCGCCGAAGTCGCCGAAGCGCGGGCCCTGCGGCAGGTCCGCATCGGGGCGCGAGAACTGCTCGATTGTCTCGGTCATGGATGACTCCTCGGAGGTCAGGGGCGGGAGGCGAGGCCGGCTGCGGTGAAGGCGGCGACGGCCGCCTCCGGCTCGCCGCCGGTCACGAGCGCCTCGCCGACGAGGCCCAGGTGCGCTCCCGCGGCCGCGTACTGGGCCACGGTGTCCGGGCCCGTCACGCCGGACTCGGCGACCAGGACGGCACCCGCGGGTGCATGGGTGGCCAGCTGCGCGAAGCGCGCGGGATCGACCGTGAGGTCCTTGAGATTGCGCGTGTTGACGCCCACCAGAGTGGCACCCGCCGCGGCGGCCCGCTCGAGCTCGTCGACCGTGTGCGTCTCCACGAGGGCCGCCATGCCGAGCTCCCGGCTCAGCGCCAGGTGGTCGGCGAGCTGCGCGTCGTCCAGCGCCGCGACGATGAGCAGCACGATGTCCGCACCGTGGGCGCGCGCCTCGTGGAACTGGTACTCGTCGACCATGAAGTCCTTGCGCAGGACCGGGACGTCCACGGCTGCGCGCACGGCGTCGAGGTCCGCGAGCGAGCCGTTGAACCGGCGCTGCTCCGTGAGGACGCTGATCGCGGCGGCGCCGCCCCGGACGTAGGCCGCGGCCAGTGCGGCCGGGTCGGGGATGGCCGCGAGCGCACCCTTCGACGGCGACGAGCGCTTCACCTCGCAGATGAGACCGAAGTCCGTCTGCGGCGGGAAGGGGCGCACGGGTGCCGCGTCGAGCGCGTCACGCTGGATCTGGGCGAGTGAGCGATCGCGCCGGCGTGCGCCGAGGTCCTCGCGCACGCCGGCGATGATGTCGTCGAGGACCGTCACGAACGGGGCTTGCCCTTGCCGGCGGCCCGCATGATGAGGCCGACGACGGGACCCGCGACGGCGATGATGACGCCGGTCCAGATGGTGACATCGGACTCGAGCACGATGCCGAGGGCCAGGATCGTGCTGCCGACGAGCATGAGGAACACGCCCATCCATGCGGCGGGCGTGTTCCCGTGGCCCGGATCCTTGATGCGGTCGTAGTCGATCGCCGAGCGGTCCAGATCGTTGCCCGCGCGCCGTGTCGTTGCCATGTCTCTCCTTGCCCGGCGGGTCGCGCCCGTCCGTGTGTGATCAGTGGTACTCCGAGGTCATTGTCGCATGTCGCGCGCGTTGACTCAGCTGGGGTCCTCGCCCCTGGACAGCGCGTCCCACGCCGAGGTCGGGTCGTCGTCCGCGGGGTCCGCCTGGGCGGTCTGCCGGTCGTATCGGCTGGTGACCCGCCAGCCGCGGCTCACGACCGCGGTCCAGACGGCCACGGCCACGATCGCGGCACCCGTGGCGACCGTGAGGACAGCGAGGTGCATCGGCGCGGACGATGCCGCGCCCGTCAGCAGCGCACCCGCGCCCACGGCGGCAATGAGGCCGCAGACGACGATGCGGCCGATCCGGCCCAGCAGGGCCAGCAGCAGCGCGGCGACGGCGATGATCGCGGCGCATGCCGTGAGGACCGGATGCCCGTCCTCCTCCTCGCCCGCGACCTCGGCGACGCCGGCCGGACCGGTGGGCGCCTGTGCCGCAGCGCCCCAGGACTGCGCGGCCAGGATCCACAGCACTCCGGCGAGCACGAGGAGGAGGATGACGGCTCTGCCCTTCGTCACGGCGACTGCTCCCGTCCGTCCTCCCCCGTCGGTCCGAGCGGGGTGCGCAGGGTGCCGGCCGCCGCTGCGGCGCGCAGCACCGCGGCGGCCTTCCGCCGGCACTCGTCGAGCTCGGAGCGCGGGTCGGAGTCGGCCACGATGCCCGCGCCCGCGGACACCGTGAGGAGGCCGTCGCGCAGGATCCCGGTGCGGATCGCGATGGCGACATCGAGGTCGCCCGTGAACGAGAGGTAGCCCACGACGCCGCCGTAGACGCCGCGCGCGGTGGGCTCCAGCCGGTCGATGATCTCGAGTGCGCGGGGCTTGGGCGCTCCCGACAGCGTGCCGGCCGGGAACGCGGCGCGCAGCACGTCGAGTCCGCCCGTGCCCGCGCGCAGGCGCCCGGTCACCGTCGACACGATGTGCATGACGTGGCTGTAGCGCTCGATGTCCATGAACTCGACGACGTCGACGCTGCCGGGCTCGCTCACCTTCGCGAGGTCGTTGCGGGCGAGGTCGACGAGCATGAGGTGCTCGGCGCGCTCCTTCTGATCGGCCAGCAGCTCGGTCGCGAGCGCACGGTCCTCGTCCGCCGTCGCTCCCCGCGGCCGGGTGCCCGCGATCGGGTGGGTCGTGACGGTGCCGTCGGTGACCGTCACGAGCGCCTCGGGTGAGGAGCCGATGATCGTGAGCGGCGAGCCGTCGGCGACCGGCACGTCCAGCAGGTACATGTACGGGCTGGGGTTCGTGGCGCGCAGCATGCGGTAGACGTCCGTCGCCGTCGCATCGATCTGGGTGTCGAACCGCTGCCCCAGCACGACCTGGAAGATCTCGCCCTCGACGATGAGCCGCTGGGCCTCCTCGACGGCGCTCAGGTAGTCGTCCTCGTGCGTGCGCGGCTTCACGTCGGGCTCGGGCGCGTCGTGGACGGCCAGCGACGGCACGAGCGGCTGGGACAGCTCCTCGACCATGCGGGTCAGGCGCGCGGCGGCCGCGTCGTAGGCGGCCTCCGCACCCTCGGGCCGGCCGTCGACGTTCACCGCGTTCGCGACGAGGGTGAGGCGGGAGGTGAAGTGGTCGAGGATCGCGACGTCCCCGGGGATCGACAGCGACAGCTCCGGCACCGGGTGCTCGGGCAGTGGGGATCCGCCCAGGTCCTCGAACCGGCGGATCGTGTCCCAGCCCAGGTAGCCCACGAACGAGGACACCATGGGAGGCAGGCCGTCATCCGTCCGGTCGGTCGCCAGCGCGCGCAGTGCGGCCTCGAGCGCGACGTGCGGATCCCCGCCGGTCGGCAGGCCGGACGGCGGAGTGCCCAGCCAGACGGCCTCGCCGTCGGATTCCGTGAGCGTGGCGACCGGTGCACGGCCCACGAACGAGTAGCGGCTCCACTGGTCCTGCGCCGCGGATTCCAGGAGGAAACCGCCGGGACGCCCCTCCGCCAGGCGGCGGTACAGGCTCAGCGGCGTCTCCGTGTCCGCGAGCACGGTCGTGTGGACGGGGATGACCCGGCGGTCGCGACCGCGGCGGGCGAACTCGTCCTTCGACGGGGTGAGCCTCATGCGAGCTCCCGTCCCGTGAAGCACGTCGCCGTCCCGGTGTGGCACGCGGCCCCGGTCTGGTCGACGACATAGAGCAGTGTGTCGCCGTCGCAGTCGGTCGCGACCGAGCGCACGTGCTGCGCGTGCCCGGAGGTCTCACCCTTGACCCAGATCTCGCCGCGGGACCGCGACCAGTACGTGGCGCGCCCGGTCTCGAGCGTCCGGCGGACGGCGTCCGCGTTCGCCCACGCGAGCATGAGCACCTCCCGCGTCGTCGCCTCCTGGACGACGACGGGCAGGAGTCCGCGCTCGTCGAAGACGAGCGCGTCGATCTGCGTCTCAGCGGACCTCGTGTCCGGCACGGTGCAGCTCCTCCTTGATCTGGGGGATGGTCGTCTCTCCGAAGTGCAGGATGCTCGCGGCCAGCACCGCATCGGCTCCCGCGTCGACGGCAGGCGGGAAGTGCGCGGGCGCGCCCGCCCCGCCGGAGGCGATGAGCGGCACCTGCACGGCGGCCCGGACGGCCGCGAGCATCTCGAGGTTGAAGCCCGCCTTCGTCCCGTCCGCGTCGATGCTGTTGAGCAGGATCTCCCCCGCCCCGGCCTCGGCGGCCCGTGCCGCCCACTCGACGGCGCACAGGCCGGTGCCCCGACGGCCGCCGTGGGTCGTCACCTCGTAGCCCGAGGCCGTGGCCGGCTGGCCGTCCGGCACTCGGCGGGCGTCGACGGAGAGGACGAGGACCTGGCTGCCGAAGCGCTGGGCGATCTCAGACACCAGCTCCGGCCGAGCGACGGCGGCGCTGTTGACGCCCACCTTGTCCGCGCCGCAGCGCAGCAGCCGGTCGACGTCCTCGACGGACCTCACACCCCCGCCCACCGTGAGCGGGATGAAGATCTGCTCCGCGCACCGGGTGACCACGTCGTACGTCGTCGACCGGTCCCCCGTCGTCGCGGTGACGTCGAGGAACGTGAGCTCATCCGCGCCCTGCGCGTTGTAGCGGTGCGCGAGCTCGACGGGGTCCCCGGCATCCCGGAGGTCCGCGAAATTCACGCCCTTGACGACGCGGCCCGCGTCCACATCGAGGCACGGGATGACCCGCACGGCAGTGCTCACAGTCCCAGCCTCCGGTAGCGATCGATGCGGGCGCCGGTCCGCAGGTACTCGGGCGTGCGCATGAGCTCGATGATCTCGTGCTCGAGCGTCGCGGCCAGCCGAGCGATGAAGCCCCGCGGGTCGTCGGACGCGTCCACCGGCTCTGCGACGACGCGGTCGACGACGCCCGCGGCCACGAGCTCCGCGGACTGCACGCGCTGCGCCTGCGCCATCTGGGGAGCGTGCTCCGTGTCCCGGTGCACGATCGCCGAGGCGCCCTCCGGCGGCAGCGGCGAGAGCCACCCGTTCTGCGCGGACAGGACGCGGTCGGCGGGGATGAGCGCCAGGGCGCCGCCTCCGGAGCCCTCGCCCATGATGACGGAGACGCTGGGCGCGTCGAGGTCGATGAGATCCGCGAGGCTGCGTGCGATCTCGCCCGCGAGGCCGCCCTCCTCCGCCGCGCGCGACAGGGCAGCGCCCGGTGTGTCGATGATGGTGACGAGCGGGATGTTCAGCTCCTCCGACAGGCGCATGCCGCGGCGGGCCTCGCGCAGGGCGGCGGGGCCCATGGGCTCGCGCGTGTCCTGCCGGTAGCGGTCCTGTCCCAGGACGATGCACGGGGCGGAGCCGAACCGGGCGATCGCCAGCAGCAGGCCGGGGTCCTTCTCCCCCTGCCCGGTCCCGCGCAGCGGGAGGACGTGGGAGGCGCCGTGGCGCAGCAGGTCGCGCACCCCGGGCCGCTCCGGCCGGCGGGAGGCCGTGATGACTTCCCACGCGTCCCGCGTGTCCGGCTCCGCCGGCCGCGAGTCGGGGTCCGGCACGCGCGCCGGGAGCTCGCGGGCGCCCATGAGCACGTCGAGGACGCGGGCGACCGTGTCGTGGATGCGGTCGGGGTCCAGCACGGCGTCGACGATGCCGTGGCGCTGCAGGTTCTCGCCCGACTGCACACCGGCGGGGAACTCGCGGCCGTAGAGCTGCTCGAACACGCGCGGGCCCAGGAAGCCGATGAGCGCATCCGGCTCCGCGACCGTCACGTGGCCCAGCGAGCCCCACGAGGCGAAGACGCCGCCGGTCGTGGGGTGGCGCAGGTACACGAGGAACGGGAGGCCGGCCTTCCGGTGCGCGACGACCGCCGCCGTGATCTTGACCATCGACAGGAACGCGACCGTGCCCTCCTGCATCCGGGTGCCGCCGGAGGCGGGTCCCGCCAGCACGGGCAAGCCCTCGAGGGTAGCGCGCTCGATCGCCTCGACGAGCCGCTGGGCGGCCGCGGTGCCGATCGATCCGGCGAGGAACCGGAACTCGCAGGCCACGATGGCGACCCGGCGGCCGTGGATGAGGCCCTCGCCCGTGACGACGGCCTCGTCGACGCCGGACTTCTCGCGGGCTGCCGCGAGGTCCGCCGCGTACTCCTCATCGATGCCGGCGCCCGGCACGATGGGCTCCCGATCCCACGACACGTAGCTGCCGGGGTCGACAACACGCTCGATGAGCTCCCGGGCGGTCAGCCTCTTCGCCATGTCAGCCCTCCAGCCAATCGCGGATGGCCTGCTCGTCGGCGGACAGGCGCGGCGGAGCGATGTGCTCGGTCACCGTCGTCTCGGTCTCGCCGGAGCCGTCCGCGTCGAAGAAGCGCAGCGGGGGTCCCGGCAGGTCGATGTCGCCGATCGTCGGGTGCGCGGTCGTGATCTTGAGACCCTGGGAGAGCGCCTGCTCCCAGGCGTAGACCTCCGGCAGGGTCCGCACGACTCCGGCGGGGATGCCCGCCTCCGAGAGCTTCTCCAGCAGGGGTGCGGAGTCGAACTGCGCGAAGCGCTCCTCGATCTGGCTGATGAGCTCGTCGCGGTTCGCGAACCGCTCGCCGTTCGTCGCGAAGCGGGGGTCCGCGGCGTCGAGGTCGAACGCCTCGCAGAACCGCTGCCACATCTTCTCGTTGCCCACGGAGATCTGGACGGCGCCGTCACGGCAGGTGAACAGTCCGTAGGGTGCCAGGGTCGCGTGGTGGTTGCCGCCGGGCTGCGGGGTCATCCCCCCGATCGTCGCGCGGGTGCCCTGGAACGCGTGGATGCCCACCATGCCCGCGATGAGGGAGGTGCGGACGACCTTGCCGCGGCCCGTTCGCTCACGCTCGAGCAAGGCGGCCAGCACGCCGTAGGCGCCGTGGATGCCCGCGAGCAGGTCCGCGATCGGGACGCCCACGCGCTGGTAGTCGTCCGGTCCGGAGCCCGTGAGCGACATGAGGCCGCCCTCGCCCTGGGCGATCTGGTCGTAGCCCGCACGGGACGCCTCGGGACCGTCATGGCCGAAGCCGGTGATCGAGAGGACGACCAGCCGCGGGTTCAGCTCCGCCAGCTGTGTCGTCGAGAAGCCCAGCCGGTCGAGCACGCCCGCGCGGAAGTTCTCGATGAGGACGTCTGCGCGCTCGACGAGGCCCGTGAGAGTGCGCACTCCGTCCTCGCTCTTGAGGTCGAGCGCGATCGACTCCTTGTTGCGGTTGGTCGAGAGGTAGTAGGTCGACTGCGGGTCGTCCTCCGGTCCCGCGAAGGGCGGGCCCCAGCCGCGCGAGTCGTCGCCGGAGCCGGGCGTCTCGACCTTGATGACGCGCGCGCCCAGGTCGCCCAGCATCTGGCCGGCGTGGGGTCCGGCCAGCGCGCGGGACAGGTCGACGACGACCGTTCCGGCGAGCGGGCCCTGGCTGCGGGGGGTGTGGGGAATGGTCACGGTGTGCCTCCGGTCGGGGTGTGCTCGTCTACGAGGATACGCAATCGGTTCGCCGCCTCAGCGGCGCGCGGCCCGTCCGCCGCCTGGATGGCCATGACGGCCGCGGTCGTGCCGTCGGACAGGCTGAGGTTCGCCCAGGAGTCGCCCAGCGGCTCCGAGTAGGAGACGCCCACGATCTGGCTCCACTCGTACCGTCGGGTCAGCACGATGTTCCGGACGAACAGGCCGTCCTCGTCCGCGCGGGCGACGATGAGGGCGAAGCGGAGGATGGCGAGCGAGAGGGCGATGCCCAGCCCGATCATCCAGACGGAGTCGACGGCGGGCCGCCACCCCTTCCACTCGATGATCGTGAAGGCGATGGAGGCGGCGATGAACGCGGCTGTCACGAGCGGGGCCAGGATCAGCCCCACCGTCCGCAGCATCCGCGGGCGGAAGACGACGGGCAGCGGCTCGCCGCGAGCGGGGTCAGACACGGCAGGCGGCGATGTTCGTCACGAGGATCGCGCGGGCTCCCACCGAGTACAGGCGGTCCATGACCGTGTGCTGGGCCTCGGCGGCGACCATCGAGCGGACCGCGACCCACTCGGGGTCCCGCATGGAGGAGACGGTGGGGCTCTCCAAGCCGGGCGTCACGGCGACGGCCTCGGAGAGGCGGTCGACGGGCACGTCGTAGTCGACGAGCACGTAGCTGCGGGCGACCATGACGCTCTCGAGGCGACGGACGACCACCTGTGCGGCGGCCGAGACCTCGTCGCGGGCGACGGGGGCGACGAGGAGCCCCTCCGACCGCATGATCGGATCGCCGAAGGTCTCGAGGCCGGCCTGGCGCAGCGTCGTCCCGGTCTCCACGACATCCGCGATCGCGTCTGCGACGCCCAGCTCGATCGAGACCTCGACCGCGCCGTCGAGGCTGACGGTGCGCGCGTCGATGCCGCGGGCGGCCAGGTCGCGCTGGACGAGGACGGGATAGCTGGTCGCGATCCGCTTGCCCTCCAGCTGGGTCACGTCCGTGAAGGTTCCCACCCGGCTGGCGTAGTGGAAGCGCGAGCGGCCGAAGCCCAGGGGCAGCGTCTCGAGTGCCGCGGCCTCCGACTCGAGGAGGAGGTCGCGCCCGGTGATGCCCAGGTCGAGGATCCCCTCGCCGATGTAGACGGCGATGTCGCGCGGACGCAGGTAGAAGAACTCGATGCCGTTCGCGTCGTCACGGCTGACGAGCGTCTTCGAGTTGGTGCGCAGCTTGTAGCCGGCCTCCCGCAGCATGGCGGTGGCGGACTCTGACAGGGTGCCCTTGTTCGGCACCGCGATGCGAAGCATGGAATGCGACTCCTGGGAGGATTCGACCGGGTGGTGGATGACCCCGCGGGGTCCGGGGTGGGGCGGCGGCCGCCGGTGGGTCAGAGGTGCCGGTAGACGTCCGCGGGCGTGAGCCCGCGCGCGATCATCATGACCTGCAGGTGGTAGATCGCCTGCGAGATCTCCTCGGCGAGCTCCTCGTCGCTCTGGTACTCGGCCGCCATCCAGACCTCGGCGGCCTCCTCGACGACCTTCTTCCCGATCTGATGGATGCCCGCGTCCAGCTCCGCCACAGTGGATGAGCCGGCTGGCCGGGTCTGTGCCTTCTGCGCGAGTTCCGCGAACAGGGAATCGAAGTCCTTCACACTGCCAGGGTAGTGCAGGGGTCCGGAGGCGGTCATGTCGGGTCAGGACGCGAGACGTCCGGCGACAGATCGGAGGGCGAGGCGATCCGCTGGCGCGAGCGCCGGCTCCAGTCGACGATGCCCACGATGACCATGACGAGGAAGACGAGGTAGACGGCGCCGGAGAACACGAGCCCGCCCATGATCGCGAGCGGGATGCCGACGAGGTCGACCAGCAGCCACACGAGCCAGAACTCGACGATCGCGCGCCCCTGCGCCACCATCGCCGCGAGCGAGCCCACGAAGATGTAGGCGTCCGGGTACGGATTCCACGACCAGCCGCCCCAGGCCAGGACGGTGCCGAACACTGCGGTGCCGACCAGCAGGAAGCCCAGCAGGACCAGTCGCTCCGACCAGGTCCCCCACCGCACCTCGATCTCGCCCGAGGCCGCCTGCTCCTTCGCCTGCTTCCATCGCGTCCAGCCCCACACCGCGGCCGCGATGATGACGACCTGGCGGGAGGCGTTGCCGCCCAGCCCCGCACCGATGCTGGCGCTCAGCAGCAGGACCGAGCCCAGGATCTGGACGGGCCACGAGAGGATGCTGCGGCGCAGGGCGAGGAAGACGGTCGCGATCGCGCAGATGTTCCCGATGAGGTCCGACCACGGGACCGGGATGCCGGCCAGCGTGAAGACGGGGGTGTTGAGGAGGTCGAGCAGCGGCACGACTCAGGCTCCCGCGGCGCGCTCGGCCGAGGCCCGCAGCGAGGCGATCGCGGCCTCGGCGTCATCCGCGCCGTAGACGGCGGAGCCCGCCACGAGGACGTTCGCGCCCGCCTCGACGGCCCGCTCGATCGTCGAGGCGGAGATTCCGCCGTCCACCTGCAGGGAGATGTCGAGGCCGGCAGCACTGATCGCCTGCCGCATCCGCGTGATCTTCGGCAGGCACACGTCGAGGAACTTCTGCCCGCCGAAGCCCGGCTCGACCGTCATGATGAGGATCTGGTCGAACTCCGGCAGGAGGTCGATGAGCGGCTCGATGGGGGTCGCCGGCCGCACCGCGACGCTCGCGCGGGCGCCCGCGGCGCGCAGCTCGCGGGCGAGGCGGACGGGGGCGGTCGCGGCCTCGAGGTGGAACGTCACGGACGCGCACCCGATCTCCGCGTAGACGGGCGCCCACGTGTCCGGGTCCTCGATCATGAGGTGCGCGTCCAGCGGAATGGGCGAGACCGCCCGGATCCGCTCGACGACCGGCGGCCCGAACGTGAGGTTGGGGACGAAGTGGTTGTCCATGACGTCGACGTGCGCCATGTCCGCTGTGCGGATGCGCGCGAGTTCGCCGGTGAGGTCCGCGAAGTCCGCGGACAGGATGCTCGGATTGATGTGAATGCCCACGGGATCAGCCTAGCGCCGCCGCAGGAGGGCGAGGAACATCGCGTCCGAGTCGTGGAGGTCCGGCCACAGCTGCGCGTAGCGGCCCTCGCCCCGCGCGGCGGACGCGAAGGACTCCGCATCCCGACCGGTCACCTCCGCGAGCACGGCGGCCGCGTCGAGCACCTCGACGTCGCCCGCCTCGACCACCCGGTCGACGATGCCGGCCGTCTCCGCCCAGTGCGGGGAGCACGTCGAGTAGGCGATGACTCCCCCGCTGTGGCAGGAGGCGATCGCCGAGTCCAGCAGCGCGCCCTGCAGCGGCGCGAGCGCGGCGAGGTCGTCGGGGCGCCGCCGCCAGCGCGCCTCGGGGCGCCTCCGCAGGGCGCCGAGGCCGGTGCACGGCACGTCGACGAGCACCCCTGAGTGAGCACCCGGGTCCGCGGCGCCCACCGTGCGGCCGTCCTCGTGCTGCACAGTCACGACGTCCCGCGAGGCCTGTGTCGAGGCCCGCACGAGCTCCGCCCGGTGCGCGGAGGAGTCGATGGCCCGCACGGTCCCCTCCCGGCCCGCGGCGAGAGCACCCAGGATCGCGGTCTTCCCGCCGGGTCCGGCGCAGAGATCGAGCCACTGCGGGCGGGCCGAGCCGTCCGCGTGCGCGAGTGCGAGCGCGATGAGCTGGGAGCCCTGGTCCTGCACGCGCACGCGTGCCTCCCGGACCCCGGGGACGTCGCGGGGATCACCCGCATCCAGGACGAGTCCCAGCGGCGAGAGGGCACCCGCGGCCAGCTCCGGCCGGGCGGCCACGAGCTTCTCCCGGTCGGCGAGGCCGGGCAGAGCCGCGAGGCTCACGCGTGCCGGTGCGTTGTCCGCCTCGAGGACGGCGCGCAGGGAGGTTTCGAGCCCCTCGCCCCCGCGACCGTGACCGCGCAGGGCCAGACGGAGTGCGCGCACGATCCACGCGGGGTGGGACGTCGTGAGGGCGAGGGCCTCGTCCGCGGGCAGGTCCCCGGTCAGCTGCGCGATCCAGCCGTCCCGGTCCCGTCCCGCCGCTCTGCGCAGGACCGCATTCACGAGACCGCTGGCGCGCGCTCCCCCGGCGCGGCGCAGTGCGTCGATCGTCTCCGACACCGCCGCGTGGTCCGCGATCCGGGTGCTCAGGAGCTGGTGGATGCCCATCCGCACGGCGGAGGCTGTGCGCGGGTCGAGATCCGCGGGGTGCCGGTCCGCTGCAGCCCTCGCGACCGCGTCGTAGAGTCCCAGTCCGCGCAGCGTGCCGTACGTCAGCTCGGTCGCCAGTGCGGAGTCGCGGGCGTCCAGCCCGGCCTGCCGGATCCGGGCCGGCAGCAGGAGGTTCGCGTACGCGTCCGCCTCGTCGACCTCCGTGAGGACACCCAGGGCGACATCGCGCGGGTCCTGCCGGCGTGGTCCCCGGCCCTGTGAGGGCCGGCCTCCCGCGTCCCGGCCACGTGTCCCCCGGCCTCGTGCGTCTCGACCGCGGGCGTCGCGGCCCCGTCGCGCGTCACTCATGGGCGTCTCCCGTCTCGAACTGGGCGTCCGGGCGGCCGCGCAGGAACTCGGCGGCCTCGCGTGCGGGCTTCCCGAACGGCTGGATGCGGCCGATCCGCACGGGGCCGTCGCCCGTGCCCACGACGACGGCGCCATCGCCGGTCGTGCGCAGCGCTCCCGGTGCGGGATGCGGGTCGTCGGGTTGGGCCTCGGTGAGAGCGGCCACCTTCGCCCGCTGCCCGTCCAGCAGTGCCCAGGCCCCGGGCGATGGTGAGACTCCGCGGGACCGGGCCAGCACGCGCGCAGCCGGTTCCCCGAAGTCCAGGCGGGCCTCGTCCGGCTCGATCTTCGCAGCATGACTGGGCTCGCCCGTCTGCGGCGCCTGCTGCGCCGTTCCGGCCTCCAGCGCTGCGAAGGCCTCCGCCAGCAGTCCCGCACCCGTCACCGCGAAGTCCGCGAGGACAGCGCCGGCGTCCTCCTGCGGCAGCGGCAGCCTCCGCTGGAGCACGACCGGTCCGGTGTCCATCCCCTCGTCGATCCGGAACACGGTGAGGCCCGATTCCGTGCGTCCGTCCATGAGTGCGCGCTGGACCGGCGCGGCCCCCCGGTACTGGGGCAGGAGGGAGAAGTGCAGGTTGAACCAGCCCAGCCGGGTGGTCGCGAGTGCCCGCGGTCCCGCGATCGCGCCGTAGGCGACGACCGCGACCGCATCCGCCTCGAGCGCCCGAAGCTGTTCGATCACCTCGCCGCGCAGTCGGGCGGCCTCGAGAACAGGCAGGCCAAGGGCCTCGGCGCGCGCCTTGACGGGGCTGGGGGTGAGGATCCGCTTCCGGCCCACGGGCGCATCGGGACGGGTGAGGACCGCGACGATGTCGTGGTCCGCATGCAGGGCGTCGAGGGAGGGCACGGCCGCGTGCGGGGTGCCGGCGAAGACGATTCTCACGCGCGCCAGTCTAGTGCGCGCGGATCCTCACAGCGCGCCCGCGGGGTCGACGACGTGACGGACGATCGGCAGGCCCGCCGCGGACCGGTGGGCGGTCAGCGCGCGCAGGGCACGGGAGACGTCCGCGGAGGCCGCGCGGGCGAAGGCCAGCAGCTGGGTCCGCTCGTCGTCCTCATCCTCCACGATGAGCGGACGGAGGACGTCCGGGCCGATCTCGGACTGCAGCCGTGCGAGCGCATCGACGACCTCGGTCCGGGGGCCGGTCAGTCGGACGGTGCGCGCGACCGGGGGCAGCCCCGTGGACCGTCGGTCGGCCAGCTCCGCGTGCGCGTGGCGGACGGGGTCGAAGGTCTGCAGGACCCGCACGACGACGTCAGTCGTGTCGAGGACGAGGGCGCGCCCGCCATCCGCCGAGGCCCGCACGAGTGCGAGTGCCCGCAGGCGTCGCGCGATCGCGCGGGACACTCCGTCCAGGCCCGGCCCCGGCCAGAGGGAGTCCAGCAGCAGGGCCGCGGCGTACCCGCCGGCGGCGTACGGCTCCGCCCCGGTCGTCGCGACGACGATCGCCGGCTCGTCCCCGACGGATCGGACGATGTCGGCGCCGCCCGACCGGATGAGGGGGACCTCGGCGAACGCGCGGGACAGTTCCTCCGCGGTGCGCTCGAGACCGCGCACGACCGCGCGCACCCGGGTGCTGCGGCAGCGCGGGCACGCGATCGTCGCCTCGCGCAGCCCGCAGTGCGCGCACGCGATCGGCCCCTCCGGCCCGGCCGCCGCGATGCGGTGCGCGCACCGCGGGCAGTCGAGGATGTCGCCGCACCGGGCACACGCGACGACGGGCAGATAGCCGGCGCGGGGCACCTGGACGAGCACCGGACCGTGCGCGGTCTCCCGCTTCGTGCGGCCCAGCGCACCGCGGATGAGCTCGAACGCCTCCGGTGGCATCCGCTCGTTCGGCGCGTCCGCGTGCGGCAGGAGCACGAGGGGCGCGCTCGCCCGTCGCTCGTCCCGCGGACGATCGATCGAGCCGATCCACCAGGACTCGACGAGGTCCTGGACCTCGACGGTGCGGGTGTGGTCGAGGAGCAGCAGGGCGGCGCCGGACTCGCGGACTCGCAGCAGGCAGACCTCGCGGGCGTGCGGGTAGGGCGCGCGTGGCTCGACGTAGTGGTCACTGCCGTCCTCGACGAGGAGGACGAGTCCCGCATCCCGCAGCGGTGCCAGCGCCGCCGCGCGAGTGCCGATGACGAGGCGCGCCGTGCCCGCGTGCGCCCGGACCCAGTTCGACCAGCGGGCCTGCGGTCCCTGGTCGGCGGACAGGCGGACGGTGAGGGGGCCGAGGTCGCCCAGACGGGCCTCGAGCGCATCGAGCTCGCGGTGGTCGGGGACGATCCAGAGGACCGAGCGGCCGGCTGCGATCGTCTGCGCCGCCGCGTGGAGGCCGATCGTGATCCAGCCGGTGCCGGGCTCCGACCCGGGGGTGAGCGCGGCGGCGGCCCGAGGTCCTTCTCCCGCACCCGTCTCAGTGTCACCCTCAGTGCCACCCGATCCGTCGAGCCAGTCCCCCAGCGCACTCATGTAGTCGCGGAGTGCGGCGGGAGCGTCGAGCGGCAGCGGGTGGGTCGCGGTGTCCGGGTCCGGCGGCGGTTCCTCCTCCGCGCGCGCGATCGCCGCCAGCGCGCTCGCCTCTCCTGCCGCGTGCCGCGGCGGGATCGCCAGCCGCAGGACGTCCGGGAGGGTGCCGGCCCACCGGTCCGCGACCGCGCGCGCCAGCGCCAGCACGTGTGCGTCCGCCGCGGCGACCGGGGAGACGACGCGCTCCAGCGGCGACAGCGGTCCCGTCACGTCCGTGGACTCCGCCCGGTCGAGCACGAAGCCGGACACGAGTCGGCCGGAGAAGCGCACGCGGACACGGACCCCGGGGACGGCGGACGCGTCCTGGTCCGCGGTCACGCCGAAGTCGAACGGGCGTGCGAGGTGCGGGACCGGAGTCTCGAGCAGCACGCGCGCCACGGGGAGCGAGGCTGCGGGGGTGTGCCCGCCGCGCAGCCGCAGCTCCGGCTGCGGCTCGTCGTCCCCCAGCAGCGTGGGCTGCACGGGCTCAGCCCACTGCGGCCGCGAGCGCCTCCGCGCGGTCCGTGCGCTCCCACGTGAAGGCCTCGCCGGTGCGGCCGAAGTGGCCGTACGTCGAGGTCTGCGAGTAGAGCGGGCGGACGAGCTCGAGCTCTCGGATGATCTCTGCGGGGCGCAGCGGGAATACCTCGCGGATCGCGCGGGCGATCTTCTCCGGATCCGCCTGCTCGGTGCCGAACGTCTCGACGTAGAGGCCCACGGGCTCGCTGCGGCCGATCGCGTAGGCGACCTGGACCTCCGCGCGGCGGGCCAGCCCCGCGGCGACGACGTTCTTCGCGACCCAGCGCATCGCGTACGCGCCCGAGCGGTCGACCTTCGACGGGTCCTTGCCCGAGAACGCGCCGCCGCCGTGACGGGCGAATCCGCCGTACGTGTCGACGATGATCTTGCGGCCCGTCAGGCCTGCATCGCCCATCGGACCGCCGATGACGAAGGGGCCCGCGGGGT
>DWZY01000223.1 GCA_019117325.1 Candidatus Brevibacterium intestinigallinarum | reverse complement strand
GCGTCCGGCACCGGCCATGAAGCGGAACGTGTCGATCGTGCTCGCGATGTCGTCCTCTGCGACCTCGGCGGGCTTGCCGCAGTTGAGAGCCTCGAGCGTGCGGAGGTTCTGCGCGTCGGCCTCGAGTGCATCCGCCAGCTGGAGTATGAGCGCCGAGCGGTCCGCCGGGGTCCGCTTCCCCCACGCGGGAGCGGCCTGACGGGCGGCGGCGACCGCGGCATCGACCTCCTCCTGCCCGCCCAGAGGAATGGTGGCGAGCACGGTGCCGCGGGCGGGGTCGCGGACCTCGGCGGTGCCGCCGGAGCTCGACTCGACGTGCTCACCCGCGATGAAGTGCGCCAGCGTGGGCGCCTCGAAGGCGAAGGGCTGCGCTGCGCGCTGGATCTGGGGCTGGGTGGTCTCAGCGGTGGGGGACATGTCTCCTCCTGGAGTGCGGGTGCAGGGGTGGGGTGTGGGGCGGGTGCGATCACGCGTCTGCCGCGTCCAGCTCCTCGAGCGCCTGGGCCAGGCGTGCGCGGACGTCCTCCGGCAGGACGGGCAGTGGATGGCGCGGCGTGCTGGGCGCCACCCCGCGCAGCTCCAGGCCCGTCTTGACCGCAGAGACGAAGTCGTCGGAGAACATGATGGCGAGCACCGGGTACAGCCGCTGCCACAGCTGCCGTCCGCGCTCCACGTCGCCGGTCGCGATCGCGTCGTGCACCGCGACCAGCTGCGGTGCGACGACGTTCGCGGAGCCCGCCATGATGCCGGCGGCCCCCTCGATGAGCGCGCTGCACGCGTACACGTCCCAGCCGATGAAGGTGCTGATCCTTCCCCGCAGGCCGTGGATGAACTGGAGGCCGCGCTCCCAGTCCGCGGACGAGTCCTTGAGGTACCGGATGTGCGGGAACTCCTCCGCCAGCGCGCCCACCGTGTCCACGTCGAAGTGGACCCCGGTCGCGGCGGGGATGTTGTAGAGCATGATCGGCAGGTCGACGGCGTCGGCGACCCGGCGCAGGTAGTCGACCGCCGGGCCCACGCCCAGCGGCTCGTAGTACGGGGTCACGACCATGAGGACGTCCGCACCCGAGGCCTGCGCCGCCCGGCTGTGGCGGATCGCCTCCGCCGAGGTCGTCGCACCGGTCTGCGCGATGACCGGCACCCGACCGTTCGTGTGGCTGATGACCTCGTCGACGAGGCGCAGGCGCTCGTCGGGCAGGAGCGAGGCGAACTCGCCGGTCGAGCCGCCCGCGACGACAGCGTGCACGCCGCCGTCGATCGAGTGGTCGATGACCCGGTGCAGCGCCGGGATGTCGATCGAATCGTCCGCGGCGAACGGGGTCGCGAGGGCGCTGAGGACGCCGTGCAGGTCAGTCGTCATGGTGAGTCCTTCCAGAGATGGTGTGCGTGAGTGCTGCGCCGCCCAGTGCCTGGGCGGCGTGCTGAGCGGCGGTGAAGGCGCTGGTGATCGCCGTCTCCGTGTAGAGGGTTCCCAGGTAGTCGCCGGCCAGGAAGACGCGGTTGCCCGGCCGGGTGAGTGTGGGCTGCAGTGCGGCTCTGCCGGGGAAGCAGTACGGTGCGCCCAGCCGCCAGCGCTGGACGTGCGCCTCCTCGACGAGGCCGGCGGATCCGGGCAGGACCGCATCGAGGTCCGCCAGGTATGTGTCGAGGATGTCCTCGTCGTCGAGGTCGATGAGGGCGTCCGCGAGGGACGCGGGGGAGAAGACCATGAGGCTGCCGCCGGGCAGGCGGCCACTGGCGCCGCCGCGGATGACGTTGCCCATGTTGAGCGCCACGCTGAAGGAGCGCTGTGGGGTCGCGATCCCGTACGCGTCGTCCCACGGCTGGGGCTCCGTCTCGTTCGTGCGGAATGCCGCACTCACGTATGAGCCGTAGCGGACGCGGGCCAGCGCGTCGCGCAGGTCCGCCGGCAGATCCACCCCCACCGCATGGGTGACCGGAGCGGGAGTCGCGAGGATCGCGGTCCGGGCTGCGACCTCGTGCGCGGTGCCGTCCTGCGTGTAGCGGACGGTGACGTGATCGCGGTGCGTCACGACCTCGTCGACGTGCGCGCCGGACCGCACCCTCTCGCCCAGCGCAGTGGCGAGCGCGTCCGTGAGGGCCGACGGCCCGCCCACGATGCTGCGATCCAGGCCCGCGCCGATGTTCCAGACGAGGCTGAAGTAGCCGATGCCGGCGCCGGCGGAGATCTGCTCGGGCTCGCCCGAAGACCGGGAGACCGTGGGTCTGAAGAGGGCCTCGGCGTCCGGTGGCAGCGCTCCCACGTACTCCGCGAACGTGCGGTCGTTCTCGAAGTCGTAGATGCGCTGCTGGCGCTGTGCGCCGGTCTCGCCCGGTCGGATGCGCGTGGCCCGGGCGTATCGAAGCACGTCCGCGCTCACCCGCGCGCCGGCCCGGATGACTGCGAGCCGTGCGGACAGCGGGAGGGGGAGGCGCAGCGGGTAGCTCGCGACGGGCCCGCGCAGCAGGAGTCGCCCGTGCATGCTGAGCGCGCTGAGCGACCCGGGGATCCGGACGGTCTGCGTGCCGGATTCGTGCAGCAGCTGCTCCGTCGAGGTGCCCGCACCCGCGAACACGTGTCCTCCCCAGTTGAGGACGTCGCGGCCGCGCATCTCCGACCGGAGGCGGCCGCCGGTGCGCGTGTCTGATTCGAGGAGGACGATGTCGAGGTGCCTGAGTCGCCACGCTGCGCTCAGTCCCGCGAGTCCACCGCCCACGATCACGGTGTCTTCCATGACGGACCCTTTCGCAGGTGTGATCCATCTGGCATCAGCGTAGGGCGTGATATGTGATCACACAAGAGGTGCGGTGAGGCGTCGTGGGATCAGTCCGGAGGGGAGGAGCTCAGTCGTGGAGCGCTGCGCGGATGCGCGCCATCGCGGTG
>DWZY01000222.1 GCA_019117325.1 Candidatus Brevibacterium intestinigallinarum | reverse complement strand
TGGGGCAAGGCCGCCGAGGCCGCGATGGCTGAGCGCATCGTCGAGGCTTGCCAGCATCTGGGCTCCGCAGGCCGGCGCATGCGCTGATCGTGCGCACCGGTGCGGCGGCCCCGCCTCCGCACCGGTGCCCGTCGCGGTCAGTCCGCGGCGGGCGCCCGGGTGATCTGCGTGAGGATCGCGTCGATCTCGTCCGCGGCACGCGCGGCATCGGGCTGGCCCATCCGATAGGGGTCCGCGATGTCGTCGCTGCGCGTGAGCGAGGATGTCTCCGAAGCCGGCACCGGCGACCAGGCTCCGAGGCCCGAGTCCGCCAGCGCGCGTGCGTACGACTTCATGACGAAGGTCCGGGGCTCCAGATCCGGCCAGGCGTCCGTCACGTACTCGCGATGCTCGCGCGTCGCGCAGAGGATCAGGCCGGCGCTGCGGGCCAGCGACTCGGTCAGCTGCTGCGCGGAGAAGTCCGCGGCACTGCCGCCGCGAGCCTCCAGCTCGACCGCCATCGACTCATCGACACCCCACCCGCGCATCGCGTGGGTGCCCGCGCTCACGACGTCGAGGTCGGGGGCCAGGTGCCGCGCGCGCCGCTCCGCGTACGCGGAGCGGCAGATGTTTCCCGTGCAGAGGAAGAGGACTCGGATCATTCGGGGAGTCTATCGGCCGGAGAGGCCCTCTCCGCGCGGCCTCGGGGTCCGCGTGCGTGTGCAGTCGCGTCCGGGCGGTAGGCTATCTGCGCAGAGTCCGTCTATCGCATGAGGTGATCGCTGTGCCAGCTCTGGTCGTCGTGGGAGCCCAGTGGGGCGATGAAGGCAAGGGGAAGACGACCGACATCCTCGGGACTCGCGTCGACTATGTCGTGAAGCCCAACGGCGGGAACAACGCTGGCCACACCGTCGTCGTCGCCGGCGAGAAGTACGAGCTGAAGCTCCTCCCCGCCGGGATCCTGTCGCCCAACGTGACGCCGATCATCGGCAACGGCGTCGTCGTGAACCTCGAGGCGCTGTTCGAGGAGATCGACATGCTCGAGTCGCGGGGTGCCGACACCTCCCGCCTCCGCGTGTCCGCGGACGCGCACCTCGTCGCTCCGTACCACCAGGTGCTCGACAAGGTGACGGAGCGGTTCCTGGGCAAGCGCGCGATCGGCACGACGGGTCGCGGTATCGGACCCGCCTACTCGGACAAGGCCGGTCGTCTGGGCATCCGGGTCCAGGACCTGTTCGACGAATCGATCCTGCGCCAGAAGGTCGAGGGCGCGCTGCGCCAGAAGAACGAGCTGCTCATCAAGGTCTACAACCGGCGGGCGATCGCCACGGACGAGATCGTCGACTACTTCCTGTCGTTCGCGCAGCGACTGGAGCCCTATGTCGCGGACACCTCGAAGCTCGTGAATGACGCGCTGGATCAGGACCAGCTGGTCGTCATGGAGGGCGGCCAGGCGACGATGCTGGACGTCGACCACGGGACCTACCCGTTCGTCACCTCGTCGAATCCGACGGCGGGTGGCGCCTGCGTGGGATCCGGCATCGGACCCACACGGATCGACCGCGTCGTGGGCATCGTCAAGGCGTACACGACGCGCGTGGGCGCGGGGCCGTTCCCCTCGGAACTGTTCGACGAGATGGGCGAGTACCTGCAGAAGAAGGGCGGGGAGTTCGGTGTCAACACCGGCCGCCCGCGCCGCTGCGGATGGTACGACGCCGTCGTCGCCCGGTACGCCGCCCGCGTGAATGGCTTCACGGACTATGTCCTCACGAAGCTCGACGTGCTGTCCGACCTGGAGACGATCCCCGTCTGCGTCGCGTACGAGGTGGACGGCGAGCGGTACGACGAGATGCCCATGACGCAGACCGGATTCCACCACGCGAAGCCCATCCTCGAGTCGTTCCCCGGCTGGCAGGAGGACATCACGGGGGTGCGCGCCTTCGAGGACCTGCCGGCGAACGCGCAGGCCTATGTGGAGGCCCTCGAGCGCCTGTCCGGTTGCCGCATCTCCGTCATCGGCGTGGGGCCGGACCGCGAGCAGTCGATCGTCCGCCACGACCTCATAGACTGACGCGGGAGTCCGCTCCCGGGCGGTTCGCGCGGAGCGAACCGCACGAGTGTCGTGAATCGCTGGAGGTCCTCCCCGATCGGGGAGGACCTCCAGCGATTCAGCCGCCGCCTCAGCGGAGCAGTGTCCGCTGCACTCTGTGCCAGCCGAACTAGCGTCAGCCGAACTGGTTCGGCAGAGTCTCGCTGTGAGCGGTCGCCAGCTCGTCGAGGCCGATCGAGAAGTGATCGACGATCTCGAGTGTGTTCGGGTTCTCGTCGTCACCCACATCTGTCATACCGATCCGCACGAACGGGAAACCGCGCGCGGTGCACATGTCGGAGAAACGGACCTCCTCGCTGCGCGGCACGGCCACGATCGCGCGTGCCGTCGACTCGGAGAACAGGGCGGTGAAGAGGTCGATCCCGTCGCGCTCCAGCAACTCCGTCACCCAGATGCGGGCACCGGTGCCCCAGCGCAGCGCGGACTCGACGAGCGCCTGGGCGAGACCGCCCTGCGAGAGGTCGTGCGCCGCGTCGATCATGCCGTCGCGGGAGGCGTTGATGAGGATCTGGGCCAGCATCTTCTCCGCCTCCGGCCGGTACTGCGGCGGCACCCCGCCCAGGTGGCCGTGGGCCACATCCGCCCATGCAGAACCGTCCAGCTCGTCCTCCGTCGTGCCCAGGAGGTAGATTGTCTGGCCCGGTGCGCGCCAGCCGCTGGGGGTCGCGCGCGTCACGTCGTCGAACACGCCTAGGACTGCCACGACCGGGGTGGGGTGGATCGCCGTGCTGCCGGTCTGGTTGTACATCGACACGTTGCCGCCGGTGACGGGAATGCCCAGGTCGACGCAGGCGGACGAGAGCCCCTCGACGGTCTGCGCGAACTGCCACATGACCTCGGGGTCCTCGGGGGAGCCGAAGTTGAGGCAGTCGGACACCGCCAGCGGGTGGGCACCCGCGGTCGCGACGTTGCGGTAGGCCTCGGCCAGTGCGAGCTGAGCGCCGAGCGCGGGATCGAGGTAGCTGAAGCGACCGTTCGCGTCCGACGCCAGCGCGACCCCGCGTCCCGTCTCCTCGTCGACGCGGATGACGCCCGCGTCGTCGGGGAACGCGAGTGCGGTGTTGCCCTGCACGTAGCGGTCGAACTGCGCGGTGATCCAGTCCTTCGAGCAGAGGTTGGGCGAGGCCGCCAGGTCGAGGACCGTCTGGCGCAGCTCCTCGTCCGTCGTGGGCTTCGCGAGTCCCGCGGCGGCGACGGTGTTCTTCCGCGTGGACTCCGTCCAGCTGGGCTGCGTCATGGGCCGGTTGTAGACGGGGCCGTCGTGCGCGACCGAGCGCGGCGGGACGTCGACGATGACATCGCCGTGCCACTCGATGACGAGGCGGTCCGTGTCGGTCACCTCGCCCAGCACGCTGGCCTCGACCTCCCACTTGTCCGTGATGGCGAGGAACTCGTCCAGCTTGTCCGGACGCACGACCGCCATCATCCGCTCCTGCGACTCCGACATGAGGATCTCCTCGGGAGTCAGCGTGGGGTCGCGCAGCAGGACCTCCTCGAGCGAGATGTGCATGCCGCCGTCGCCGTTCGACGCGAGCTCGGAGGTCGCGCAGCTGATGCCCGCAGCACCCAGGTCCTGGATGCCCTCGACGGTGTCCGCGCGGAAGAGCTCCAGGCAGCACTCGATGAGGACCTTCTCTGCGAAGGGGTCGCCCACCTGGACGGCGGGCCGCTTGGACGGCTTCGTGTCGTCGAAGGACTCGGACGCGAGGATCGAGGCACCGCCGATCCCGTCGCCGCCGGTGCGCGCGCCGAAGAGGACGACCTTGTTGCCGGTGCCGGAGGCGTTCGCCAGGCGGATGTCCTCGTGGCGCAGGACGCCCACGGCCAGCGCGTTGACGAGCGGGTTGCCCTGGTAGACGGAGTCGAAGACAGTCTCGCCGCCGATGTTGGGCAGGCCCAGGCTGTTGCCGTAGCCGCTGATGCCGCCCACGACGCCGGGGAGGACCCGTGCGGTGTCCGGGTGATCGATCGCGCCGAAGCGCAGCTGATCCATGACCGCGACCGGCCGGGCACCCATCGAGATGATGTCGCGGACGATGCCGCCCACACCGGTGGCGGCGCCCTGGTAGGGCTCGACGTAGCTGGGGCTGTTGTGGCTCTCCACCTTGAAGGTGACGGCCCAGCCGTCACCGATGTCGACGACGCCGGCATTCTCGCCGATGCCCACGAGAAGGCTCTCCTTCATCTGTTCCGTGACGTTCTCCCCGAAGCGGCGCAGGTGCACCTTGGAGGACTTGTACGAGCAGTGCTCCGACCACATGACGGAGTACATCGCGAGCTCGGCGGAGGTGGGGCGGCGGCCCAGCACCTCCCGGATCTTCTGGTACTCGTCCTGCTTGAGGCCCAGCTCTGCATACGGCTGCTCCACCTCCGGGCTCTGCGCGGCGAACTCGACGGTCTCCTTCACGGCCTTGTCCGACGAGGAGCCGGTGGAAGCTGTAGTGGTCATCGTGGTAGAACGCCCCTTCGGCAGAGTCCCAGGTCTGTATCAGGCCCATCGTAGCCGGAGCGCCGGGACGCTCGCCCGCCCGTCCGCTGGTGGCCCGGCGTCCGCTACCATCGCGCCCATGGCCACCCCCAAGATCGTCCTGTTCTACGTCTTCACGCCGCTCGCGGATCCCGAGGCCGTCCGGCTGTGGCAGCACGCGCTCGCTCAGAAGAACTCCCTGACAGGGCGCGTCATCGTGTCCCATCAGGGCATCAACGCGACGCTGGGCGGCGATGTGTGGGATCTCAAGCAGTACGTGAAGACCACGCGGTCCTATGCCCCGTTCCGGGACGCGGACATCAAGTGGTCCGACGGTACTGGCGACGACTTCCCCCGTCTGAGCGTCAAGGTCCGGTCGGAACTCGTGACCTTCGACGCACCGGACGACATCCGGGTGACGGAGGACGGCGTGCAGGGCGGTGGCACACATCTGAGCCCCGCGCAGCTGCACTCCCTGGTCGACGAGCGCGGCGATGACGTCGTCTTCTTCGACGGCCGCAACGCGCTGGAGGCGCAGATCGGGCGATTCCGGAACGCAGTGGTTCCAGAGGTCGAGACCACCCGCGAGTTCCTCGATGAGCTGGAGTCCGGGCGTTACGACCACCTCAAGGACCGGCCCGTCGTCACGTACTGCACCGGCGGCATCCGCTGTGAGGTCCTGAGCGTCCTCATGCGCAATCGCGGGTTCCAGGAGGTCTACCAGCTGGACGGTGGCATCGTTCGGTACGGCGAGGCCTACGGCAGCTCCGGTCTGTGGGACGGCTCGCTGTACGTGTTCGACAACCGCATGCACATGGAGTTCGACGCGGGCTCGGAATCTCTGGGCGCCTGCGTGGGATGCGGCGAGCGGACCCCGGTGTTCGTCAACTGCTCTGATGAGACCTGCCGGATCCAGTACCTGCGCTGCGAGGACTGCACGGCCGCAGGGCGGGCAGCCACCTGCGGCTCGTGCGAGGCTCCGGCAGCGCTCTGATCCGACCGGGGTGCCGTTGGCTCAGCGCCCGAAGAGGCGCTTGAACAAGCCCTTCTTCTCCTGCTTCGGCTCTGCGTCCTGCGTCTGCGGTGCAGTGGGAGCCTCGGTGGGCTCTGCAGCTTCGGTGGGCTCCGTGACGTCGGCCTCAGAAGCGGCTTCAGGTGCGGCGGCAGCCTCTTCGGTGACCTCAGGAGCTGCCTCGGCAGGGTCGTCCCGGGTAGATGCAGGTGCAGGGGCCTGCTCTTCGGCGATCTCGGGCGTTGCCGGCTCCGCGACCGGGGTGACCGGGACCTGACCGTATGTCGCCGTGCCGGTGAGCGTGCCAGCCGCCTCGTACTGCTGGGCGGCCTCGCCCTCGAGCGGCTGGTGCGCCTGGCACGAGGCGACGCGGTCGGACTCGTCGAAGGTCACATCCGCGGATCCGTCGGCGCACAGGAGGCGCACGCCGCCGTCCGGCAGCGGTGCCGTGCGCAGTCCGCGCAGCTGCGCGTACGCGGTGAGTGCGGCGCGGTGGTCGGACACCTCGCCGCCGGTGATGGCAGCCGCCAGGGCCCGGACGACGGGCTTGAGCTGCGGCTCGCCGGGGTCCAGCCGGGTGTCGTCGACGAGGACCCAGGCGGTCGTGCCGCCGCCCGCGGGCACGGGGTAGTGGCCCCACGCACCGAGGATCGCCTTGGCGGCGAGGGTGAGGGCGGCGGGAGCGTCGTCGGTCGTCACAGGCAGCTCGGGCTGGGTGAGTTCCTCGATCCCGTGCTCGGTCCCGTACGTGCGGACGCGCTGCGAGAGCTCGACGACCGGGGCGGGGAAGTCGTTGAGGTTGTCCCAGCCCCAGTGCCACGTCCGATCGGTCCGGCGGTCGACGGACGAGCCGATGAGGTGCGGCCGGACGTCCAACGGTTCCTCACCCGTGAACCGCAGGCGCGGAGCGGCGGAGAAGTCGATGTCGAAGTCGCCGCCGGCGATGAGAGCGCCGAACCGCTGCTGGACCTCCGCGGACAGGATCGCGGAGCGGTCGATCAGGGACTGGAGGGAATCACTCATGCGCCCCACAGTAGTGGAGC
>DWZY01000221.1 GCA_019117325.1 Candidatus Brevibacterium intestinigallinarum | reverse complement strand
TCGTCCGGGCGGCCGACGATCGTCACCTCGGCGACGGCGGGGTGCCAGCTGAGCGCGTTCTCGACCTCCGCGCAGTAGATGTTCTCGCCACCGGAGATGATCATGTCCTTGAGCCGGTCGACGACGTAGAGGAAGCCCTCCGCGTCGCGCCGCACGAGGTCGCCGGAGTGGAACCAGCCGCCGGCGAACGCCTCCGCCGTCGCGGCCTCGTCGTTCCAGTAGCGGTCCATGACGCAGGTGCCGCGGTAGACGATCTCGCCCACCTCGTCGACGCCCACGTCGTTCATGTCCGCGTCGACGATGCGGATCCAGGTCTCCGGCGTGGGTTTCCCCACGGAGCCCAGCTTCCGCAGGGCGTCGTCGAACCGCAGCGTCACGGTTGTCGCGCTCGTCTCCGTCTGCCCGAACACCGCGTTGATCTGCGCGTTCGGCAGGCATGCGGCCATGCGCTGCAGCAGCTTCGGAGTCGCGGGTGCGCCGCCCCAGTTCGCGAGCGCCAGGGTCAGGCCGTCGCCGCCGGTGCGCTCGATCTCGTCGCAGATGAGGTGCCACTGCTGGGGAACCATGAACGCGGTCGTCACGTCGTTGTCCCGCATCGTCTGCAGCGTCGTCGCGGCATCGAAGCCGGCGCTGGGGATGACGAGGCTCGCCGCTCCCGCGACCAGCGCCGAGTGCATGCCCATGAACGAGCCCACGTGGAACAGCGGCGGGGCCAGCATGATGGTCCGCGTCTCGTCCGCCTGCCAGCGCGCACCGCTCTGCAGGCCGCCGGAGTACATGTTCAGGTGCGTGAGGACCGCTCCCTTGGGCCGCCCCGTCGTGCCCGAGGTGTACAGGATCGCGTAGTCATCGCCCGCATCCGGGACGGCGAGGTCGTCTGCGTCCAGTGCCGGTCCGTGCGCGACGACGTCCGGCAGCCAGTCCTCGCAGCCCAGGACGACGGGGCCGCTGTCGGCCGTTCCCGAGGCCGCCTCGCCGTGCGCTGCGACGTCCGGTTCGTTGTGGGTTGGGCCGGTCGCGTCGCCATCTGCGGGGGCGTGCGTGGCGCCGGGGGCGTCGCTCTGCGCCTCGCCGCGCAGGTGGGCGACGGCGCCGAGCGCGAGCTCGTGCGTCTTCGGCTCCGACACGAGGATGCGGGGCGAGGAGTGGCCCAGGATGTAGGCGACCTCGCCCGCGCTCAGGCGGAAGTTCACCGGCACGATGATCGCGCCCAGCGCGACGGTCGCCTGTGTGACGGTGAGGAACTCGGGCCGGTTCGTCAGGAGCACCGCGACGCGGTCGCCTGGGCCGATCCCGCGGGCGCGCAGATCCGCGGCGGTGCGGAGGACGGCCTCAGTGTGCTCGGCCCACGTGGTGATCGCGCGCTCGAAGCGGATCGCGGGACGGTCGGGGACCTGGTGCGCGTGGCGCAGCAGACGCCCGATGACGGACGGTGCCTGGCTGAGACCGGGCAGGCCTGTCGTGCGTGCGGGGTGGTCGGGTGCGGGGGAGGTCTGCGCGGGCGACGGCGATGTCGTGCTCTGCACCATCATTCTCCTGTGAATGCGAGGCGAAGGAGCGCTGCAGGTCCGGCCGCTGCGGTGAGGACCTCACCGGTGCCGACCAGCGCTCTGGATTGAACGTTCGTTCGATGGTGTCGAGACTACCCGCGCATCCCGGACTTGTCACGGGTGCGAGATGAGGGCGCTTCGCGAATGACGTTGCCCTTGCGTTTCAGACAGGTTTCGCCCGCCTGAAACGCAAGGTCAATGTGTGGTGGAAAGAGCTGCCAGCCTCGTCAGCGGGTCGTGCCGCCGTAGTGCTGGGCGACGCGCTCCAGCCCCTCCTCCATGGAGACGGCCGGAGTCCAGCGGAGCACCTCCTGCGTGCGGCGCTGGTCGAACCAGTGGGCGGTCGTCAGCTGCTCGGCGAGGAAGCGCGTGAGCGGCGGCTCGCCATCGCCCGCGTCCTTCGCGGACTGGGGCAGTCGCGTCCACACGGCCTCGACGGCGGATCCGGCCGCCAGGCCCACGCCGGACGGCACGCGCAGCGAGGGGACGTCCGCCCCGCCGGCCAGCGCGAAACGGCTGAGCATCTCGCCGATCATGCGCGGCTGCCCGTTCGTCACGACGAGCGCCTCGCCGTGCGTGTGCTCGAGCGCGGGCAGTGCGGCGACGATTGCGTCGACCGCGTTATCGATGTAGAGCATGTCGACGAGCGCGGCGCCGTCGCCCAGGATCGGCAGCCGCCCCGCCCGCGAGCGCTCGATGAGCCTCTCCGTCAGCTGCGCATCGCCGGGGCCCCAGATGATGTGGGGGCGCAGGGCCAGGACGCGGAAGTCGTCCGCATCCGCCTCAAGTGCCAGCAGCTCGCTGGCCGCCTTCGTCCGCGCGTAGTCGCCGCGGGCCAGCGTCGGGCTGGCGGGGCTCGCCCCGTCGCCCATGAGGGACGCACCCGCGTGCGCGACGGACGGCGAGGAGATCTGCACCCACCGCGTCACCCCCGCCTGCCGTGCGGCGGCCAGGAGTGCGCGGGTGCCCTCGATGTTGATCCGGTCGAAGTCCGCCGGGTCGCCCGCCATCGACACCTTCGCCGCGACGTGGATGACCGCGGTGACCGGCGGCAGGCCGTCGGTCACCGTGAGCGCCTGTGCGACCGTCGCCTCATCCGTCACCGAGCCCTGCACGTCGCGCGCGCCCTCGACCCCGGAGGGCCGCCGCTGCAGGGTCGTGACCGGGTGGCCGGCCTCGACGAGGCGCCGGGCCACGGAGGACCCCAGGAGGCCCGAGGCCCCGGTCACCAGGACGTGCTGGTCCGCGGTCTGAGTCGCACCCGTCACGGCGTGCCCACCTTCCCGCCGCCCAGGACGCGCGCGGCCCATCGGGCCAGGCGCGGGCGGTCGATCTTCGAGTTGTGGCGGATGTCCGTGGGGAACTCCTTCGCGATGAGCACCGCGGCGACGTCCTCGCCGGTCGACTCGCGCACGGCATCGCGGACGAGCGTCGCGAGGCTCAGCGGTGCCGGACCGTTCTGCACGGCACCCGCGACCTCTGCGGACGGCTCGACGACGAGCACCAGAGCCTGCGTGCCCGCCGGACCCACGCCCACGGCAGCGGACCGGTGGACCAGGGGCAGGGTGTCGACGACGGCCTCGGGACCGCCCGGGCCCAGCGGACCGGTGGGCGGGGTGAGGAGGTGCTGGACGCGCCCCTCGAGCCACACCCGACCCTGAGCATCGATGTGCCCGATGTCGTTCGTGCGGTGCCACAGGAGCCCGTCGACCGTGTCGCGGGCGGCCTCGTGCGTGGTCCGCCAGAGGCCGTCGTAGCCGGCCTTCGCGTGGGCGGCGTGGACGACGAACTCGCCCAGAATGCCCTGCGCGGCCTCGCCCTCCAGGAGCTCATCGGACGGGACCCCGTCCTCACCGATCGGCGCCAGCGCCACGCGCACACCGTCGACTGGCCGACCCACGCACACGCCCAGGTCGCCGTCGCTGTTGGCGAGGGCCTCGGCGACCTCGGCGCGCTCGATGTCCGTGAGCAACAGGCCCTCGGTCATCCCGTAGGGAGAGCGGATCTTGGCGTGCGGGAACAGGCCCGCCAGGTCATCCATGAGCGCCAGCGGCACGGGTGCGCCGGCGGACAGGACGAGCGTGATGCGGGTGAGGGCTGCGCGCTGCTCGTCGCTCAGCTCGCCCGCCGTCGCGACGACGTTGTGGTAGGCCGCGGGGGAGGCGAAGATCATCGTCGCCTCGCCGTCGATGACGGACTGGGCCAGCGCCGTCGCGGTGAGCGTGCGCGGCTTCGTCACCTCCATGTCCGGGGTGATCGATACCGTCGAGATCCCCGGGCCCAGCAGCGCGAACGGCGCGAACCCAGCCACCAGCGACGTGCCGGGGCGGACCTCGAAGAAGTTCTGCAGGACGCCCATGAGTGCGCCCAGTCGGCGGTGCGTGTAACGGACGCCCTTCGCGGGACCCGTCGAGCCGGAGGTGAAGAGGATCGCAGCATCCGAGTCCGGAGCCGGCATCGGCACGCGCTCCGAGGACAGGACCGTGCCGGACTCCGCGGCCGGCGTCCCCGCCTCCACGAGGTCCGCGATCGACGTCTCGACATTCAGGAGGCGCTTCTGCGCGGAGCCCAGCGCGTCGACGCTGATGCGGCGGCCGGGCCAGCCGGCGACGCGCGAGAGCGTGAGGCCGGGAACGGCGCCGATGATCCACTGCGGGTCCGCGGACTTGACCGCCCGCGTCATGCCCGTGGGACCCAGGCCCGCATCCGCGACGACCGCGACGCCGCCGGCGCGCAGCACGCCGTAGAGCACGGTCGTGAGGTCGTTGCCGGGCGGCACCAGCATGGACACGCGGTCGCCGGGCTTCAGGCCCAGGTCGTGCAGTCCCTGCGCGATCGCGCGCACGCGGTCGTTCACCTGACGCCACGTCAGCTTCGCGACGGGGTCCTGCGACATGTCGACGCTGGCCAGCGCGTCCGAGGTCGCGTTCTCCTCGAGCGCCGTGAACATGAAGCGGGGCGTGCCGGACTGCTCGTCCGGCTCAGCGGGCGTCTCATCAGCCTGCGCCTCACCCGGCAGTGCCCCGCCGGGGAAGTGCTGCTCGAGCCAGTCGAGGACGAGGCCGTGCATGTCCTCCTGCTCGGCCAGCATGTGGCCGGACTTCTCGAAGCGGTGGACATCCGCGTGCGGGATGCGGTGGCGCAGATCGCGCAGGAACCGCTCGAGGAACACGGGGTCCTTGGGGCCCCACACGAAGAGGGCGGG
>DWZY01000220.1 GCA_019117325.1 Candidatus Brevibacterium intestinigallinarum | reverse complement strand
GTCGTCGACGACGAGTCCACTCTGGCCGAGCTCCTCGCGATGGCGTTCTCCTACCAGTCGTGGGAGCCGCGGATCGCCGGCACTGTCCAGGACGCGCTCGCTGCAGCCCGGGAGGCGGACTTCGATGCAGCGGTGCTCGACATCATGCTCCCGGACGGTGACGGCGTCGATCTCATGGCGCGCCTGCGCAGACGCGATGACGACCTGCCAGTCCTGTTCCTCACCGCGAAGGACGCGATCGACGATCGGGTGACGGGCCTGCGGGCGGGCGGCGACGACTACGTGACGAAGCCGTTCAACCTCGATGAGGTCGTCGCGCGCGTCGAGGCCCTGCTGCGGCGCACACTGGGAACGAGCGGCGGTGAGGACCGCGTCCTCACGGTCGGCGACCTGACCGTCGACCTGGGAGCCCGGGAGGTGAGCCGCGCGGGCCGACCGGTCGAGCTGACCGCGAAGGAGTTCGACGTCCTCGCGCTCTTCGCCCGCAACCCCCGCCTCGTGCTGTCGAAGGCGACGATCCTCGACCGCGTGTGGGGCTACGACTTCGGCGGCAGCGGCAACATCGTCGAGCTCTACGTCTCGTACCTGCGGCGCAAGCTCGAGACTCCGTTCCCCGACCTGCCGCCGCTGCTGCGCACGAAGCGCGGCGCCGGCTACATGCTGGTCCCGTGAGCGACGCGCCGCGCACGCCGGACGTGTCTGACTCCTCGAGGCCGCGCCTGCCGCGTTGGCAGCGAGTGCCGTTGCGGACCACGCTCGCGCTCGCGGTCTCCGCGATCGCCGCGGCCGTCCTCCTCGTCATCGGCGTGACGACCGTCCTGAGCCTGCGCACGTCCGTCCTGTCCCAGCTGGATGCGGAGCTGGCGCGCGAGCTGTCCACACCGGTCGCCGCCTGGGGCGACGCGACAGGAGCGATCACCCCACCGCGACCACTCTCCGGCACCGCTCCGGTCGCGGACGAGAGCCGGCCGGGGCAGTTCCTCGACCGGCCTGGGGCGGGTCGCGAGTCCATCGCGGCGATCGTCATCGACGGCCGGGTCGTCGCCGGCGCCGTGAACAGCGGGGGCGAGGAGCCCGCCGAGGCCCGGGCCGCGGACCTCGCACGGCTCGCCGCAGTGCCGGGAGACGGCACGGCGGGGTCGGTGCGACTGGACCTCGACGGGTCAGAGGTCGTCTATCGTGTGGCCGCCCGCGACCTGGACGGCGCGACGCTGGTCTACGGCCTGCCGCAGGACGACGCGGACGGCCTCGTCGCCCGCGCCGCACTCACGACCGGCGGCGCCGTCCTCGTGGGCATCCTCGTCATCGCCTCCGCTGCTGCGCTCCTCGTCCTGCGGGCACTCCGGTCGCTCGAGGAGGTCGCGGCGACCGCGAGTCGCGTCTCCGCTCTGCCGCTGGCCCACGGAGAGCCCGTGCTGCGCGAACGGCTGCCGGAGGAGCTCACGCGCTCGCAGACGGAGGTGGGCGAGGTCGCCCGCGCGATGAACACGATGCTCGATGATCTGGAGGCGGCGTTCGAGGCCCGCCACGCCGCGGACAGCCGCCTGCGCCGCTTCGTCGCGGATGCCAGCCACGAGCTGCGGACCCCGCTCGCAGCGATCCGCGGATATGCGCAGATGCTCGAGCGCATCCCCGCGGCGGATGCGCAGGCCAGGCAGCAGGCGGATGAGAGGATCGCGCGGGGCGCGGACCGCATGTCCGCACTGGTCGATGACCTCCTCCTGCTCGCCCGCCTCGACGCCGACGACCGCCGGCTCGAGGCAGCGCCGGTCGACGTGACGCCGCTGCTGCTGGACGCGGTCGAGGACGCACATGCAGCAGCCCCCGACCACCGCTTCGATGTGGACGTGCCCGCGCATCCGGTCGTCGCGCGCGCAGACACTCAGATGGTGGAGCGGATCGTTCGCAACCTCGTCTCGAACGCCTGGAAGCACACGCCCGCCGGCACCCGCGTGACCGTGTCCGCCGCGCCGGGGGAGGAGGCCACGCGTCCCGAGGTCGTCATCGAGGTCGCAGACGACGGCCCGGGCATCCCGGCCGGCATCCGCGACGAGGTCTTCGGGCGGTTCGTCCGGGCGGAGACCGGACGCAGCCGGACGGGCGGCGGATCGTCGGGTCTGGGCCTTGCGATCGTCCGGTCCGCGGTCGAGGCGCAGGGCGGCTCCGTCGACCTGATGCCGGGGGAGCGGACCCGCTTCCGCGTGGTGCTCCCGGCCGCGTGAGGGCGGCCGCCGTGATCCCCGCCGCCGGCACGCCGGCCGCGCATGGACGCGCGGTGGACGCCCGCCGGAGTGTGATCCTCGTTGCTGTTCCTGCTCGACTTTGACCGTGGGCGAAAGACCGCGATAACCTGGAGCGTGGCTGTCCTGAGGACAGTCGTGTCCACGTGCTCTGCGCGCTCCGCTCGGCTCCTCTGCTGGGACCGCGACGCACGGCGCGCAGCAGGAGCCTTCTGGCCCGACACACCCGAGCGCGGGTGCAGCGGGCCGCGTGGCATCCGGCATCAGGCGGTGTGCTTCACCTGATGACCGGCAGGACATGCTCGGGCGCAGCAGACCCTCCCGCGGGAGGGTGCCCGGGATTAGGAATATCGAGAAGCAACGGAGAGCAACTCAGTGCCCACAATTTCACAGCTCGTCCGCAAGGGACGACAGGACAAGGCCGCGAAGAACGCGACGCCTGCCCTCAAGGGCGGCCCGCAGCGCCGCGGCGTGTGCACCCGCGTGTACACGACCACTCCCAAGAAGCCCAACTCCGCGCTCCGCAAGGTCGCGCGCGTGAAGCTGTCCAGCCAGATCGAGGTCACGGCCTACATCCCCGGCGAGGGGCACAACCTGCAGGAGCACTCGATCGTGCTGGTGCGCGGCGGTCGTGTGAAGGACCTCCCGGGCGTCCGCTACAAGATCGTCCGCGGCTCCCTCGACACGCAGGGAGTCAAGGGTCGTCAGCAGGCTCGCAGCCGCTACGGAGCGAAGAGGGAGAAGAAGTAATGCCGCGCAAGGGACCCGCACCCAAGCGACCGGTCGTCATCGACCCGGTCTTCAACTCGCCCATCGTCACCCAGCTCATCAACAAGGTGCTGCTGGACGGCAAGCGCTCCACCGCTGAGCGGATCGTCTACGGCGCGCTCGAGGGCACCCGTGACAAGCTCAACGGGCAGGACCCCGTCACGACGCTGAAGAAGGCGCTCGACAACATCCGCCCGTCGCTGGAGGTCCGCTCCCGCCGCGTCGGCGGTGCGACCTACCAGGTCCCGATCGAGGTCCGCGCCGGACGCTCGACCACCCTGGCGCTGCGCTGGCTCGTGGGCTACGCCCGCCAGCGCCGCGAGAAGACGATGACCGATCGCCTCATGAACGAGATCATGGACGCGGCGAACGGTCTGGGCGCCGCTGTGAAGCGTCGCGAGGACACGCACAAGATGGCGGAGTCCAACAAGGCGTTCGCCCACTACCGCTGGTAATCGGGACGACGTGCCCCGGTCCGGGGCCGGACCCACAGGTCGGGTCCCGGTCCGGGGGAGTCATCGACACGAGAGAGAGAAACCGTGGCACTTGACGTGCTCAGCGACCT
>DWZY01000219.1 GCA_019117325.1 Candidatus Brevibacterium intestinigallinarum | reverse complement strand
CCAGCACGACGGAGAGCCGGAGCGGGTCCAGTCCCCGCGCCTCCGCCCGCGCCAGCAGTTCGTCGGGATAGGGGCGGGAGGCCAAGATGAACTCCGCCACCAGCTCGCCTCGCACCCGCTCCTCGGCCTCCACCACCGCGTCCTGCTTGAGCGTGAGCAGCGCGAGGATCTGCGCGGCGCGCTCCAGGGTCTGACGGGCGGAGGTGGCCGGCTCCGCGGACTGGGACAGCACGAGTGCGCCCAGCGACGAATCCCCCGCGAGCAGGGCGGTCACGCAGTGCCACGTCGAGGGTTCGAATCCAGGCCCGGCCTCCGGCCCCGTGACCTGCCCGGCCCCCGACGCAGCCTCCGGTTCGACGATGACCGACCTGCCGTTCGCCCGGCTGTCCAGGATCGCCCGCCGCATCCGGTCGGACTCGAGCGGCGCGGCTCCCCGCGGACCCTGTCGCACGACAGTGGGCTCGCCCTGCCGGTCGACCACTGTGACCCGGCCGCCCAGCTCCTCGACCAGGAGTGCGGCGACCTCCGCCGCACCTCCGCCGTGGAGGACGACGCGGGTGAGCGCCTCGTGCACCTGCGAGGACCGCTCCATCGTCTCGTACGCCTGCCGCACCTCCGCCAGCGCGCGACGACTCTCGTCGTACAGGCGCGCATTCACGATCGCGATCGCCGCATGATCCGCGAAGGCACTCAGCAGGGCCACCTCCTCGACCGCGAACGACCTCGAGAAGCGCTCCGCGACGAAGAGTGCGCCGAACACCCCGTCCTTGTCCCGCAGCGGAACCCCCAGCATCGCGGCGAGCCCTTCACCCGCCGCCGCCGCGTCGAAGCCCGGATCCCGCTTCAGTGTCGCGTCCCCCAGGTAGTCCGACACCCAGAAGGGCGCGCCGGTCGCGAGGATCCGGCCCGCGACGCCGATGTCGGGCGGCACATGCGCGTGCGCGAATGTGGCGGAGACCGCTCCCTCGACGCCGCGCAGGCGCAGATGCCCATCTGTCTCGTCGTAGACGGACAGGTACGTGACGTCCGCGCCCAGCAGCTCGTGCGCGTGCTGGACGATCGAGGCGAGGACGGTGTCGACCTCGTCGAGTGCCGTGATCGCACGCGCCGTCGCGTAGAGGCTCGCCAGCTCCCGTTCGCGACGGACCCTGCTGTGGCCTTCACCGCTGTGCCCTGCACCCGCACCACCGGCGGTCCTGTCGCGATCGCCGCTCTGCTCGCTCGTCACACTCGGAACCGTAACAGCGCCCCGCTCGCGCAGCCGGGACTCCGCCGTGCAGCAGGGGTGTCGAGAACCGCCACCGCAGCCTCGCACAAGTGGTCCTCGCCGCCATCACCCACCGTGACCACCCGCTCTACCGTGGGCGGCAGAAGCACCGTCCCGAAAGGAGTGCGATGACGCACGCCCACGATCCCCGGCCCCTCTGGCTCCCCCGCCCCGACGAGGTCGACGAGTCCCCCTACGGCGCGTTCCACCGGTTCGTCGAGGAGCGGCACGGGCTGGGACTGCAGGGTCCCGAGGACCACGACGCCCTCTGGCGCTGGTCGACCACACGCATCGAGGAATACTGGCAGGCGGTCTGGGACTTCTTCGACATCACCTCGCACTCTCCCTGGGAGCACGTCCTCGAGGAGCGGACGATGCCGGGCGCCCGCTGGTTCACCGGCGCGACGCTCAACTACGCGGAGGCCGCGCTGTCGCACGGCGAGGACGACGCCGAGGCCCTGGTCTGCCTCCAGGAGGACGGCACCCGGGAGGTCGTCACCTGGGCGCAGCTGCGTCACCGGACCGCGAGCCTCGCCGCTGCGCTGACGGATCTGGGGGTGGGGCGAGGGGACCGCGTCGTCGGCTGCCTGCCGGCCGGCCAGCACGCGGTGATCGGGCTGCTCGCCGCAGCATCGATCGGCGCGATCTGGGCGCAGTGCGCCCCCGATCTGTCCCCACCGGCCGTGCTGGACCGCTTCGCACAGCTGAGCCCCCGCGTCCTCATCGGGGTGGATGCGACCCAGCACAAGGGCGTCCGCATCGACAGGACGGACGCGATGGACGAGGTCCGTCAGGGGCTCTCCTCGGCACTCATCGCCACGATCCTGGTCGACCCGGGCTCCGCCCGGAACATCGCAGGCCGGCCGGGCGAGCGCCCGGACCACCCGTCGGACCGGCTGCTCGCGTGGAACGACCTCGTCGCGGGTCACACGGAGCCCGTCTTCGCGCCCCTGCCCTTCGACCATCCGCTGTGGGTGCTCTTCTCCTCCGGCACGACCGGCACGCCCAAGGGGATCGTCCACAGTCACGGGGGCACCGTCGTCTCCATCCTGCCGGCGATGTCGCTGCACCTGGACATCCGCCCCGGGGACCGGATGTTCTGGTACTCCAGCACCAACTGGGTCATGTGGAACGCCTCCGTCTCCTCACTGCTGACCGGAGCCACCGTCATCGTCTACGACGGCAGCCCGCTCCACCCGGATCCGTCCCGCCTCTGGCGCATCGCCGCGGACGAGCGCGCGACGCTCATGGGCACCAGCCCCGGGCATCTGCGCGCCTCGGAACTGGAGGGCCTGAGACCCGGTGCGCAGTTCGACCTCTCCGCACTGCGCATCCTGGGCTCCACGGGGTCTCCGCTGCCCGCCGCCGTCTACCACTGGGTGCACGACGCGGTGGGCCCGCGGGTCCAGCTGCACTCGATCACCGGTGGGACGGATGCGCTCATCGCCTTCGCCGGGAGCACCCCGGCCACACCCGTCTGGGCGGGTGAGATCAGCGCGAGGTCGTTGGGGGTCGCGATGGAGTCGTGGGACGCAGAGGGGAACGCCCGGATCGACGCCGTGGGCGAACTGGTCCTCACCCAGCCGCTCCCGTCCATGCCGGTCGCCTTCTGGAACGACCCCGACGGCTCGCGACTGCGCGCGGCCTACTTCGAGGACTTCCCCGGTGTCTGGCGGCACGGCGACTGGGTGACGGTGACGTCGCGGGGCACCGTCCTCATGCACGGGCGCTCGGACGCGACCCTGAATCGGAACGGTGTGCGGTTGGGCAGCGCGGAGATCTACGCGGCGGTCGAGACCCTCGATCAGGTCGCGGACTCCGTGATCGTCGGCCTGGAGCAGGAGGACGGCGGATACTGGATGCCCCTCTTCGTGGCGCTGTCGCCGGACGCGGCACCGGGCCCCGGCCTCGACGACCTCATCCGCAGTGCGATCCGCACGCACGCCTCCGCCCGGCACGTCCCCGACGAGGTCATCCCCGTCGCGACGATCCCCCGGACCAGGACCGGGAAGCGGGTGGAGGTGCCGCTCAAGCGCATCCTGCAGGGCGCGGATCCCGCGACCGTCGTGAGCGTCCACGCACTCGAGGACCCCGGCTCCCTCGACCCCTTCATCGCCCTCGCACGCGAGCGCAGCATGGAGTGACCGCCTCCCGCATACGATGGGCCGCATGCACACACCTCTCGCGCTCATCGACGTGACGGCGGGGACCGTCAGGACGGCCCGGCTGGAGGAGGCGCACTTCCCGGTCGAGGACCTGGCGATCCACCGCGGCGAGGGCATCTTCGAGACGGTCCTCGTCTCCGTGGGGCCGGCAGCCGCCGCATCCACCGCCCCGCGCCCCCACCGCATCCACAGCGAGGAGGCGCACTTCGAGCGGTTCCAGCAGTCCGCGGCGATGCTCGAGCTGCCGGACCCGCCCCGTGCCCTCTTCGACGAGGCCGTGGCCGCCGTCATCACCGAGGTCGTCACCGGCCTGGACGACTCCGTCACCGAGTTCTCCGTCCGCTACGCCCTGTCCCGCGGCCTCGACGCCCACGCGGACACCGCCGCGCACGCGGCGGAGGGCACTCCCACCGGCGCCCGCGGCTGGGCGTTCCCCATCTCCGTGACACCGGTGCAGGCCGCCCAGCGCACGGACGGCGTCCGGGTCATCACGTTGGACCGCGGATACGACGCCTACCTGGGCGAACGCGCACCGTGGCTGCTGATCGGCGCGAAGACCCTGTCCTACGCGGTCAACCAGGCAGCCGCCCGCCACGCGAAGGCCCAGGGGGCGGACGAGGCGCTCTTCGTCTCCCGGGACGGCCTCGTCCTCGAGGGTCCCACCGCCAACCTTGTCCTGCGCTCCGGCGACGCGCTCCTCACCCCGGATCCCCGCGCCGGCCTGCTGCACGGCACCACCCAGCGCGCCGCGTTCGCAGGCGCCGAGGCCGCGGGCCTCTCAGTGCGCTACGCGGACCTGACCGT
>DWZY01000218.1 GCA_019117325.1 Candidatus Brevibacterium intestinigallinarum | reverse complement strand
GGTCGTGACGATGGTCCTCCTGGCCGTGGGCGGCTTCTTCCTGGGTCTGGGCCAGCCGCTCACCATGACGCTCGTCGTGCAGAGCGTCCCTACGGCGTGGCGCAGCACGGCCCTAGCCGTCCGGCTGCTGGGCAATCGGCTGGGTCAGGTGGCGCTGCCGGTGGCAGCAGGCGGCATCGCGACGGCGGTGGGACCGGGCGGTGCGATCTGGTTCGCCGCGGCCCTGCTGCTGATCAGCGGTGCGGAGAAGGCGGTTCGGCGGCGACCGGGCGGTCTGCGGCGCTAGCGCTACGTGGCGTCCACGCGAAGAGGGGAGTGCGGGCCAGCGGCACCATCGCGACGGGGACGATGAGGCCCGCGACGACGAGGATCGTCGTGATCGCCCACGGGTCCTCGATCCCCAGCGCGTCGATCGACTCGAAAGCGATCGTGATCGTCGTGAGGTTGACGAGGTAGACGACGATCGAGCCGCGTCCCACCCACTCAAGGAAGCGGGAGCGGGGCAGCCGCGGGGACAGCCACGTGAGGCCCAGCACGCCCACCAGAGACAGGATGAAGGTCGAGAATCCCAGGGTGGTGCGCAGCTGCTGATCCTGGACGGCGAGGAAGCCCCACGCCAGGCCGAAGAGGAGCATGGCGGTGGGCACGACCGGGGAGAGGCGCTGCCATTGGACCAGGATCGGGGCGACGGCGGCGCCCGCGAAGAAGAACGCCGCGTACCAGAGCGTCTTCTCCCCGTACTCCATCCATGTGCCGTCAGAGGTGAGAAACGACGAGGCGAAGGCCAGGGGGAGCGGCAGGACCCAGGCAGGAATGAGTCGGGTGAGCGGTGCGACGGCGTAGCAGACGAGGAGGACGGACAGGAACCACAGGTGCTGCCAGCCGGTCAGCATGGCGGTGGCGTCCGTGAGCAGCCACCAGCGATCCTCGTCGCGCCAGAGTGCTTCGAACGTGATCGCCACGATGACGGTCCACAGTGCGAACGGCCAGGCGATCCCGCGGAGCTTCCCCGTGATGTAGGCGCGCGGCGGCTTCGTGAGCGACCGGGGCAGCAAGAGGCCGGAGAGGAAGAAGAGGAGTGGCATTCGGAATGGCTGCAGGGCCTCTCCGATGCGCAGGATGATGTCCGGGGTGCCGGGGACTCGCTCCATGAGCGGGTACTGGATGTGGAAGATCGCGACCAGGAGGACGGCGAGTCCGCGCAGCATGTCCATCCAGCCGGCGCGAGGGGCCGGGGGCCTCGGCGCGGACGACGGCGCCGGACCGGTTTGAGGGGCCGTTCCAGTGTTCGCTGAGGGGTGCTGATCGTGAGGACTCATGGCGACGAGGAGAGGTCAGCCTCGGCGGAGCTCCGCGACGATCGGGCAGTCGAAGGGGTCTCGGGCGGCCAGACCAACCCGGTTGAGGTAGCCGATGACGATGGCATACGACTGCAGCAGACTCGTCTCCGTGTAGGGGACGTCCAGTTCGCGGCACTTCTCCAGAACGATCTGGCGGGCTCTCGCGAGATGCGGGCGCGGCATGCTGGGGAACAGGTGGTGTTCGATCTGATAGTTCAGACCGCCCATGAGCCACGTTGCCCACCATCCGCCACGGATGTTGCGCGAAGTTCGGACCTGCTTCGAGAAGAAGTCCATTCTGGTACTGCGGTCGATGAGCGGCATGCCCTTGTGGTTAGGAGCGAAGGACGCGCCCATGTACACGCCGAACACCGCCAGCTGCACGCCCAGGAACGCGAACGCGAGCCCCGCCGGGAGGAAGTAGAACAGGACGAAGAGATAGACGGGGAAACGAGTGCACAGCATCGCGAGTTCCAGCCAACGGCCCCTGACCTTCCTGCGAGAGAACAGGTGGACGAATCCCTGAATGTGCAGGTTGAGGCCCTCGAGGGTGAGGAGCGGGAAGAACAGCCAGCCCTGGTAGGACTGGAAGCGACGTAGAAAACCGGTCGTCTTGGCGGCATCATCCGCGACGAACGACAGAACACCCGGGGCGATATCCGGATCCTTCTCCACCTTGTTCGGATTCGCGTGGTGACGGGAATGCTTCGAGTCCCACCACGAGTAGCTCATGCCGACCACACCGCCCAGGACCTGTGAGAGGCGGTCGTTCGCGGGCCCCGTCGACAGGATCGTGCGATGCGCTGATTCGTGTGCAAGGAACGCGACCTGCGTGAAGAGGACGCCCAGTGCCGCAGCGATGAGGAGCTGGAACCAGCTGTCGCGCAGGAGCGCGAAACCCACTCCACAGGCGATGAAGCCCAGGATGAGTCCAGTTGCGACGAAGCTGTAGAACCACGGGGTGCGCGCCAGGAGACCCTCACCGCGGACGGTGTGCGAGACCTCCAGGAACGACTTCGCCAGTGTGGGGAACGGTCGTGTGCTCACACGGCCTGATTCGAGCGTGGCCGACGTCGTCACGGCAGGGTGGGCGGTGGTTGGAAGGTCAGGAGTCGCAGGAGCTGATGAGGGCATCCTTCACTGCCGCCTCTCGTCAGTGGCATCACCATCGGCACCCGGGAGACCAGGTTCGAGGCTCATGCTCGATGTGGGGTGGGGAAAGCGCGAAAGGGGGTCGACCGTCATTGACCGTCGACCCCCTTTCAACAGGAGATCAGAGAACGCGAACGCTCGTCGCCTGCATGCCCTTCGGGCTGGACTCCGCCTCGAAGTCCACCGACTGGCCCTCTTCCAGGCTGCGGTAGCCCGAGCCCTCGATAGCGCTGAAGTGGGTGAAGACGTCAGCCGATCCATCGCTGGGCTCGATGAAGCCGAAGCCCTTTTCAGCGTTGAACCACTTGACGGTACCTGTAGCCATACTGCTTATCCTTTGTGTACGGGCCACCCACCTGAGTGACCGTGTTGCCCGAACCGAGTGCCGGTCCGGAGTTCATGGGAGTGCGCGTCAGCAGACGCGCGGGACGCCCGGCGGGGTGTGCCGGGAGAATCGGGGGAGTCGCAGCGACCGCACGGTATGACGCGCAACGATGCGCGCTGTGGCGGACTGCGTCTGTGGGGGTGAAGCGAAGGAGATGATCAAGAATCGTTTCGTCGGGCCTGTGCGGCTGTGTCGAATGGTCTCCGGGTACTGATGGACTTGTCGACCGGAGTGGATCCCCGACGAGCTGATCAGCGCGGTTCCGATCGCGTGGTGCGCGGCGGACCTGCGTGCTGACTGACTCAACCGTAACACGGTGTGGCGGCGTGTGGGGTGCGGTTCTCCACACTTCTGCGCGCAGGGTCTGGCGGCTGCACCGGTGAGCGACGAATAAACACGGTCGAACGGCGAGCGGGGCGGACACGTCCTGGAGATGCTGGAGGCACGAAGCATCCGCAGCTCACCGAGAGGATCCACGCCATGCAGCTGTCACCCGATTCCGCCGCTGTCGTCGCCGCGACCGCCGGCGTTGTCGCCGAACACGCGGAGGAGATCACGAAGGTCTTCTACCCCGACATGTTCGAGGCGCACCCGGAGCTCCTGAACGTCTTCAACGTGGCGAATCAGGCGGTGGGTGAGCAGCCCAAGGCGCTCGCGGCCTCGGTCGTCGCCTTCGCGGTGCAGCTGTTGGATCCGGACGCGCCGGACTTCACCCCGGTCATGCAGCGGATCGCGCACAAGCACGTGTCCCTGGGCATCCAGGCGCGCGACTACACGATCGTGGGCCGGTACCTCCTGGGCGCGGTCGGCAAGGTGCTGGGCGATGCGGTGACCCCCGAGGTCGCAGCGGCCTGGGACGAGGTCTACTGGCTGTTCGCGACCGCCCTCATCGCGGAGGAGGCCAAGCTGTACGCGCAGGCGGGCACGGATCCGGAGCAGCCGTGGCGCCAGTACCGCGTCGTCGAGCGGTTCGAGGAGTCCGATGAGGTGTTCTCGCTGCTGCTGGCTCCCGTCTCCGGGCAGATCCCCAGCCACCGGACCGGCCAGTACGTCGCGATCGCCGTCGACGTTCCCGGCGGGACGCGGCAGCCCCGTCAGTACACGATCTCCTCGGGGCCTCGCGGTGACTCCCTGCGGGTGACGATCAAGCGGGTCCGCGGCGTGAACGGCGCCCCCGACGGCCAGGTCTCCGGCTGGCTGCACGAGAACGCCAAGCCCGGCACGATCCTCGACGTGTCGCAGCCGGCGGGCGATGTGGTGCTGGACGAGTCGGACGCGCCGATCGTCCTCGTGTCCGCGGGCATCGGCATCACCCCGGTCGCCGCGATCATGGAGGACCTGTCCCGCCGGCAGCCCGATCGCACGGTCCGCCTGTTCCACGCGGACAAGTCGCACGGCACCCACGCCCTGTACGACGGGCTGCGCCGGCAGGTGCTCGCGATGTCCGACGCGCGTGCCCAGAACTGGTACGAGGAGGGCGCGGAGTCCGCGCCCACGCTGCACCCGGCCCGGCCCGGCTTCATGGACCTGACGGACGTCGAGCTGCCGGAGTCCGCGCAGGTGTTCATGTGCGGGCCGCTGCCCTTCATGCAGATCGCCCGCCGCACGCTCATCGGCCAGGGCGTGCCCAGCGAGAGTATCCACTACGAGGTCTTCGGCCCCGACCTGTGGGCGCAGAACCCGGAGGGCTGAGCGAAGAGCCTCCTGGTGAGCTGAACCGGAGAAGTGAACGGGGCCGGGCCGCGGTGGAGACACCGGGGCCGGCCCCGTCTGGCTGGTGCGGGAGGTCAGCCGTCGTGGGCGCGCATCGCCGTCACGGCGTGCTTCTCCAGCACCGACTCGTCCTGGTCGCCGCTGATGCCGCCGGTGCGACGAACGCGCGGCGCCTGGCCGGCCAGGGCGAGGACCAGCAGGCAGCGGTCCTGCTCGACGAACGGGTGCATGCGCTTGAGCTCGAGCGGGCCGGGCACCTGTTCGAGCTGGTGGCGGACGAGCTTCGCGTGGACGGTGCAGACCAGCGGCTGGTCCTCGTCGATGAGGTCCCGGTAGAGGCACGGCAGCAGGCCCACGGTGAGGCGGTCCTCGTCGACCTCCGGCTGCAGCCCGGCATCGTCGAGGTGCTCGTACAGGGCGTCCAGCTGGTGGGTGGCGTCCTCGCCCAGGTCGTCCGTCGGATCGAGGTCCGGGGCGATCGCGCGCAGCCGTTGACCGCGCGTGCGCGCCTCCTGCGCGCGCCGCTGGGCCTGCGGACTGGTCTCAGCGCTGCGGACGGGGGAGTAGCCCAGGGGTGGGCGGCCTCGGCGTCCGGTGTCCACGGGGACGCTCACGATGAGGCCTTCCTCCTCGAGGACGCGCAGGTGGTCGCGTGCGGTGTTGATGTGGACGCCGGCCTCGACAGCCAGGTCCTGCAGCAGTCGGCCGGGCTCGCGCTGCACGGCGCGCAGCAGGCGGAGGCGGCTCACCTGAGTGAGCCCCCTGTAGTCCTCGACGCGACGCGGCATGACACCAGTGTGCGCGCGGTGGTGGGCGGGCGTGCAGCCCGCGCGGTGCGCGAGACGGCGTGTCTTGCGAGGCTGTGCCCTCGTTGTGGTGGACGTGGAGTGTCGAGGGTGACGCGCGTCTCGCCCTCCGGCGTTCGCCGCATGTGCGTAGGGCACGGAGGTAGATTCCGGATCACCAGCGTCGATGAAGACACGAGGAGCGACCGTGACATCCACGAGCACAGATCTGCAGCTGCCGGACATCCACCCGTTCACGGGCATGAGCGTGTGGTCGCTGCTGGTGGGGCGGGCGGCCCAGCACCCGGACGCGCTGCTGATGACCTGGGAGCCGTTCGACGCTCAGCGGCAGTCGTGGACCTACGCCCAGTTCGTGCGCGAGTGCGAAGCGGTGGGAGCGGGCCTGCAGGCCCGCGGGATCGCACCCGGTGACCGCATCGTCATCCACATGGAGAACCGTCCGGAGTTCCTCGTCACGTGGTTCGCGTGCGCGGCGATCGGTGCCGTCGCCGTCACGACGAACTCCCGGTCGTCGGAGGACGAGCTCACCTACTTCATCGGCAACTGCGGGGCACGGGCCGCTGTCACGCAGCCGGACTTCGCCCCGCTCGTGCGCGCCGCGGGCCCCGAGCTCGACTGGGTCGCGGTCATCCGCAGCGGGGGAGAGGACGGCTTCGACGCGCTGCGGGCGGCGCCTGAGGATCTGCGTGCAGCAGAGTCCGACCCCGCCGCACCCCTGAGCATCCAGTACACGTCCGGCACGACGTCG
>DWZY01000217.1 GCA_019117325.1 Candidatus Brevibacterium intestinigallinarum | reverse complement strand
CCACCCAGCCCACCGGCCCTGAGCCCACGATCGTCTATCCCGCCCGCCTCGTGCGCACCATGGACCCCGCCACCCCCACCGCAAAGGCCGTCGCGATCCGCGGCGACCGCTTCCGCGCGGTCGGCACCGTGGAGGAGCTGATGGGCTACCCGCACGCGCAGCTCGACGAGCGGTACGCGGACGCGGTCCTGCTGCCCGGATTCGTCGAGGCCCACAGCCACGCGGGCACCGGCACCGTGTGGAAGGGCACGTACGTGGGGTACGTCGACCGCATCGATCCCGCGGGCACCCACTGGCCCGGTTGCACGTCGATCGAGGACGTCGTCCAGCGGCTGAAGGAGGCCTCGGACGCGCTGGCGGATCCGCAGCAGCCCCTCATCGCGTGGGGCCTCGACCCCATCTACTTCCAGGACGAGGCGCTCACCGTCGACCACCTCGACCGGGCGTCGGCAGACCGTCCCGTGTGCGTCAACCACGCGAGCGGACACGCCTACACCGTCAACTCCGCCGCGCTGGCCCACTGCGGGATCGACGACGGCGCGACGACCGTGGGGGTCGCGCGCGATGCGTCCGGCCGGCTCACCGGCGAGCTGCACGAGTTCGCCGCAATGGCGCTCGTCGCCTCGATCGCGGCCGGCAACGATCTACTGAGCGTCGACGAGGACGCGCTGCGCGCCTTCGCCCAGAACGCCGTCAACACCGGCACCACGACCGTGACGGACCTGGGCTCCCGGCTCCTCATGGATGACGCCGGGGCGGACGTGTACCGCTCGACCGTCACCCCCGACTTCCCCGCGCGCGTCAACGTCTTCCACTTCGCGGCGGGCGTGGGCCCGGTGTCCTCGACTCTCGACGCGGACGCCCAGCGCCTCATCCGCCTCCGGGCCGAGTCGACCGACCGCCTCATGCTGGGCAACGTCAAGCTCATGCTGGACGGCACCCTGCAGGGGTTCACCGCACGCGTGCGCGCCCCCGGCTATTACGGCGACCAGTCCAACGGCATCTGGAACGTGACCCCGGAGGAATTCCACCGCGCGTTCGAGGCCTTCCACACCGCGGGCCTCCTGGTCCACGTGCACTGCAACGGCGATCAGGCGGTGCAGCTGTTCCTCGACACGCTCGAGCGCATCCTCATCGACCACCCGCGGCCCGACCACCGCCACACGTGCACACACGCGCAGATGGCGACACCCGCGCAGTTCCGGCGGATGGCCGCACTGGGCGCGTGCGCGAACATCTTCTCCAACCACATCTTCCAGTGGGGCGACCAGCACCTGGACCTCACGATGGGCCCGGACCGCGCGCGCCGGAACAACGCGGCGGCGACCGCGATCCGCAGCGGGGTGCCGATCAGCCTGCACTCGGACTCGCCGGTCACGCCGCTGGGTCCGCTGGCGTCCGCGATGCACGCGGTCACCCGCCGCACCCTGTCCGGCCGCGTCATGGGCGAGCACGAGCGCATCGACGCGGAGACCGCACTCGCGGCCGTGACGATCGGCAGCGCGTACATGCTCAAGCGCGATGCGGAGATCGGCTCGATCGAGCCCGGGAAGTACGCGGACCTCGCCGTCCTCGCGGACGACCCGCTGGCCGTCGTGCCCGAGGACCTGGGCACGATCCGCGTCCACGGGACCGTCGTGGGCGGCCAGCACTGCGCCAGCACCGTGCAGGCTCCGTGAGTCCCAGCGTCGGGCCGGACGACCGAGGCCGGGTCCAGGACCCGGGTGAGGGGGCCTCGGCGGTGGGTACCGGGGCCGAGGCCGACCGGACGAAGCCGATCACGCTGGTGGGCGGCTACCTGGGCAGTGGGAAGACGACGCTCATCAATCGGTTCCTGTCCTCGCCCCGGGCGGGTCGCACCGCCGTGGTCGTGAATGACTTCGGTGACGTCAACATCGATGCCGCGCTCATCCGGGCGTCCGGGGCGGACACCCTCGAGCTGACGAACGGGTGCATCTGCTGCCAGATCACGGATGACGTGCAGCGGACGATGTCCGGGCTGGCGGCTCGGGCGGACATCGACCGGGTGATCTGCGAGGTGAGCGGGATCGGCGACCCGTCCCAGCTGGGGACCTGGCGGACATTCCCCGGCTTCCGGGCGGGACCCACCGTCGTGTGCGCCGACGCCCTCATGACGGAGGCGAGGCTGGCGGACGAGTACGTCGAGGACGTGGTCCGGGCGCAGATCGCCGGTGCGGACATCGTGCTCGTGACGAAGGCGGATCTGGCGACAGCGGACCAGGTCGAGCGGGTGCGTGCGCGGTGTGCGGAGATCGCGCCACACGCGCGGGTTGAGGTGCTGCGGGGGCTGGGCGAACAGGGTGAGGAATCGCGAGCCGATGTGGCAGAAGTGCTCGCGGACCTCGGAGTCGGCGGGCTTCCGCATGCTCCATCCGTGCCTCCTGCAGCAGATTCTCCGACGCAGACTGCCCACCACGCTCCGGGTCATGCCGATGTCCATCGGACCGCAACAGTGCAGCTCCCGGCAGATGCGCACGTCGACGGGGTGGTTCGCGTGCTCGGGGAACACGCCGCGGCGCTGGTGCGTGCGAAGGGGTTCGTGCGAGATGACCGGAGGCGCTGGTACGAGGTCCAGCTGGCGGGAGGCGTCGTGACCGC
>DWZY01000216.1 GCA_019117325.1 Candidatus Brevibacterium intestinigallinarum | reverse complement strand
CCGGCTGCACACTCGATGCCTCGTCCGCCTGCGCATCCGCTGCGCCTTCCGGCTGTACGCCTGTCGCGTCCTCCGCCGGCACCACCGGTGCCGCGGCGACGTCCGGAATGGCCGACTGCCGCAACTCCGTCACCCCATTCACCGGGTTCACCGTCAACGACAGTCTGCTGGCGACCTCATACGCCTTGTCATGCGGATACACACCGATGAGGACGTAGTGATTCATCCCGTTGCTGGAGGACTGCAGCCGGAACATGACCGCACGCCACGACTTGTCGACGCGCGCTGTCCGGACGTTGTTGTCGATGGCGCCGGTCGGAATCTTGATGTCGAGACCCGAACGAGAATCGTCCTCCTGCACCTTCGTCATGAACATGAAGGTCTTCGAGCGGATGGACGGGTCGATGTCCTTCACGCCCGTGTGCAGAATGACCTGCGCCTGCGCCATCAGTTCTCTCCCCTGCTCGTGCCACCGGCACCGCGTGCCGATGCGTTCTCAGCGCCCGCGTCCGCCAGGACTCTCTTCACCGTATCCGCGTCCACGGACACGACAGTCCACCCGTCGCCTTCGGCGTCCTCGACGTCGCCAGCCTCCGGCTCCAACAGGACGGCGATCCTCTGCTGCGGCCACGACAGGTTCAACGGCAGGCCGTTCTCAGTCTCGAGACCCACCTCCGGCGGCTGTCTCACCCCGGCAGCCAGAAGCTCGTCGAGGAAGGCCCGTTCCTCGTCCATGAGGTCTTCGTCCTCCCGGAGGTGCTCCCACCCCACGGCCACGGGCGCGGCTGGGGTGCCAGGCGCGGGAGCGAAGTCCACCACCGGTTCTGCCTCTGGCTCCGCCAGCGGCACGACGTCTGCTGCACCACGACTCTCGCCTACCGCCAGCACCGTCGTCACGACAACATCGTCCGTCCGCGCAGAGAAGCTCAGCAGCGTGTTGAGGTGCAGCCACGAAATCCATGCGTCGCGGAAGCCCTGCGTGCCCACCGCGCTCTCACGGTCGTCCAGGACGACCACCATCCGCGCCCGTCCCGACCCGTCAGGATCCGGAGCGAAGAGGATTCCCAGCGGCCCCTCCCGCAGCAGGAACGCCATCTGCCATCGAGAATCCGGAGCCTGAGACTCAGGCCGCGCCAGCGGCGCCTCCTGCGTGAGTTCACCGGCCACCTGGTGGGCAACACTGAACGCCCCCGCACTCGCGTCGAGGAGCACCGGCTGCGGCGGCACGCCCGCGCGGCCCACCCCCAGCATCCAGACCGCAGAATCCGCGAAGGCCCGCACCGCGCCCACCGCCGCGTCCACCGGTGACCGACCCACACTGCCGAAGCCAGCACCCATGCCACGGGCGCCCCCACTGGTCTGCGCCTCATCGATCGTGAGGATCCACTGCAGCAGGATCTCCACCGGGCCAGCCAGGAAGGCTTCCGCGCCGTCGGGCCACGTGAGCATCCGCTGACCGTTCGTGCCCTTCCGTGCCTTCAGCGCGTGGAGCGTCTCAGGCTGTACCTGCGCATGCCAGCGACCCCAGAACCCCGCGCGAGCTCCCGTATCAACCGCACCACCAGCGCTCCCAGCAGACGCCGCACCGCCCGCGGCCCCGGCGACCGATCCATCCGTCATGGCGGACGCCACCACATCCGCATGCGCGATGGAGACCACCGGCCACCCGTTGCGCGACCGCAGGTCCGCCCTCTTCCGCGCATCGTCGGCCACGATCGTGTGGGCGGGTGACGCATGGTACGCATATCCATCGGTGAACACCGCAACGTCCGGTACCTGCGGGGACGCGCACTCCAGCATGAAGTCCGGCTTCACGAAGCCCTGCGCCACCTGGGGCACCAGCCGCCAGCGCAGCTGGGACTGCGGAAGGGTGAACGTGAGCCCCGTGCCGGTCGACATCGCCGTCTCCCGTACGTGGTAGCCCACATGGGTGAGCCGCTCGCGCATGACCGCACGGAACTTGCCCTCCAGCGCGGATTCGTCCGCGGGCCGATCCGGCGTCTCAGTCGTCACCTCCCAGCCCGTGCAGGGAAGGCCGTCGCCGAGGCCGCCCGCACCGTTTGCTGCACCGCGCGTGCCGTCGTGTGACACGTCCCCGCGGGCACGTCCCGCGCTGGTCGGGTCCACTTCAGCTCCGTCGACGGCCCGCCCTGCGCGCAGGAGTGTCGCGAGCGTCGTCTCCGCGGACTGCCGTGAGACCATCCCGTCCGCACCTGGTGGAACGAACGGCAGGAGGCACTGCGCGCACGCGATCTCCGTGCCCGCGCAGACGCAGTCGCGCACAACCCGGTAGGCAGCCGCGAGCACATTCCACAGCTTCTCGGGGCGACACAGGTCGGCCAGATAGCCGGTGCCGCCGGGGACCACATCGTGCAGCAGGAGTGCTTCGACCACTCCCCCGCCCTCCAGCGGCTCCTGCGTGCGCAGGAGCGAGATGTGGTCCGGTTCGCCGCCCAGTTCCTCCCGGAGTCCCACCTGCAGGGCCGCCATGAGGCTGGGCACGGTGAGGTGGTCGCCGGTCACCAGCTCGTGCGGCAGCCGCAGCAGCGCACCCTGGGTGTCCAGCAGATGGGTCAGAGCGATGCTGACGGTCTTCTCGTCGCGTGCGTCACGCAGAGGACACCAGGGACGGTGTTCCTTCCGGGAGTTCTCCCCGCTGCTGCGGTCCAGGACCCCGCAGGACTCA
>DWZY01000215.1 GCA_019117325.1 Candidatus Brevibacterium intestinigallinarum | reverse complement strand
CCGACTGGCTCTCCACCTGGACCGTCTTCTACTGGGCCTGGTGGGTGTCGTGGTCGCCGTTCGTGGGCCTCTTCATCGCACGCATCTCCCGCGGCCGCACGATCCGCCAGTTCGTCACGGGCGTCCTGCTGGTCCCGTCCGTCATCTCGCTGCTGTGGTTCGCGATCTTCGGCGGCGGCGCGATCGGCATCCAGGAGCGCGCGGAGCGCGGCGAGGGCACCGTCGAGGCGCTGGCGTACATCGTCGACGGCGCCCCGGACATCAATTTCGACCTCATCCTCTTCGACATGCTGGGCGCGCTGCCGCTGCCGGGCGCCGTCTCCGTGATCCTCATGATCGTGACCGTCATCCTCATCGCGATCTTCTTCGTGACGGGCGCGGATTCCGCGTCGATCGTCATGGGCGCGCTCAGCGAGAACGGTGCGGAGGAGCCCACCCGCCGCTCCGTCATCTTCTGGGGCACCGCGACCGGTGGTGTCGCCGCCGTCATGCTGCTGGCCGGCGGGTCCGAACCCGCGGAGGCCCTCAACGGTCTCAAGAACATCACGATCGTGTCCGCGCTGCCATTCGTCATCGTCATGCTGCTGCTGTGCGTCGCCATCTGGAAGGACTTGTCGCAGGATCCGCTCATCCTCCAGGGCCGGCTCGCGACGATCCTGCTGGAGGAGTCCGTCGCGACCGCCGTTGACGAGCATGGACAGCCCTTCGAGATCGCCACGAACATCGTCGTGGTCGACGGGGACGGGGAGTCGGACGGCGACGGTGCGGCCGCCGACGGGCCGGCTGACGCCGCGGCGACCCCCGCTGCCGGCCGGACGGGATCGACGGATGCGGACACCGCCGCCGAGGCCGCCCCGGCCCCCGCTGACACGGCACCCGCCGCGAATGGCAAGGCCGCATCCAGGACCTTCGAGCGGCCGTCCCCGGAGGAGTGCTCCTCCCTGGAGACGCGGACGCCCCGCGACTGATCAGCGCACGCGGCGCAGCGCTGCGATGAGGGCGTCCGCGTCCTGCGTCGTGTTGTGCAGGTGGAAGCCCACGCGGACGCGACCGGCGCGCTGGGCCGCGCGGATGCCCTCGCGCCCGGGAACACCTCATCGTGCATCTCTCGTATGCCCGGACTCTACTGATCCGTGGCGCGGTGGTGAACCCGTCGCCGAGGCCGTGGTCGCCCTCTCCTCGATCCTGACCTGTCTGTGAACGGAGTCTGGGCGTTCACTTTGTGTTCACGCACGCACAGGTCTACTCTGTGGGGCAACCCACGTTTCAACATGCGGACTGCGCGGGTGCGTGCGGCACATCTGTGCTGATCACGCCGAGTTCCGCATGACCTCGAGTAAAGGAATCAGATGATGAGATCTCGTGGCCTCCTCGTGGCCTCGGCCGTGACGGCGACGGCGCTGGTCCTGGCCGGATGCTCCACGTCGACGACGGATCAGAGCGGTGACGGCGAGGGCGGCGGTGCCCTCACTGTCGGCACGACCGACAAGGTGACGGTGCTGGACCCGGCCGGATCGTACGACAACGGTTCGTTCTTCGTCATGCAGCAGGTGTTCCCCTTCCTGCTGTCGTACACCCCGGGCACGGCGGAGACGGAGCCGGACATCGCGGAGTCCGCGGACTTCACGGACCCCAGCACGTACGAGGTGAAGCTCAAGGAGGGCCTCACCTTCGCCAACGGCAACGAGCTGACGTCCTCGGACGTGAAGTTCAGCTTCGAGCGCCAGCTGGAGATCCAGGACCCCAACGGCCCGTCCTCGCTGCTGGGCACGATCGAGTCGATCGAGACCCCGGACGACCAGACGGTCCAGTTCACGCTCAACCGCGAGAACGACCAGACGTTCCCGCTGGTGCTGGCCGGCCCCGCAGGCCCGATCGTCGATGAGGACGTCTTCGCGGCAGACGAGATCACCGCGGACCAGGACATCGTCGACGGCGAGGCGTTCGCCGGACCGTTCACGATCGACTCGTACTCGTTCAACGAGCTCATCTCCTACACCGCGAATCCCGACTACCAGGGCCCGCTGGGCGCGCCCAAGTCGGAGAACATCCAGATGCGCTACTTCGCGGACTCGAACAACATGAAGCTCGAACTGGAGCAGGGCGGCATCGACGTGGCCTGGCGCTCGCTGTCCGCGACGGACATCGAGGACCTCGAGGGCAACGACGAGCTGGAGGTCCACCAGGGCCCCGGCGGCGAGATCCGCTACATCGTGTACAACTTCGACACGATGCCCCACGGCGCGGAGTCGGATGACCCGGACGAGGACAAGGCACTGGCGATCCGTCAGGCGATGGCCGGCGCCATCGACCGCGACGCGATCGCGGAGCAGGTCTACAAGGGCACCTACACCCCGCTGTACTCCTACGTGCCGGAGGGTCTGCCCGGGGCCAACGAGTCGCTCAAGGAGCTCTACGGCGACGGCGACGGCGGTGCGGACGTCGAGGCGGCCGCGAAGGCGCTGGAGGACGCGGGTGTGGAGACGCCGGTCGACATCAAGCTCCAGTACAGCCCGGACCACTACGGCCCGTCCTCCGGCGACGAGTACGCGATGATCAAGGACCAGCTGGAGGCCACCGACCTCTTCACCGTCGACCTCCAGTCGACGGAGTGGGTCCAATACGCGAAGGACCGCACGGAGGACGTCTACCCGGCGTACCAGCTGGGCTGGTTCCCGGACTACTCGGACGCGGACAACTACCTGGTGCCGTTCTTCTACGATACGGACGAGAGCCCCTCGTTCCTGGCGAACCACTTCCGCGACGAGGACATCAACACGAAGCTCTCCGAGCAGGGCTCGATGACGGACGAGGACGAGCGCGCGGACGCGATCTCCGACATCCAGAACGACCTGGCGGAGCAGCTGCCCACGCTGCCCTACCTGCAGGGGTCGCAGATCGCTGTGTCCGGTTCGGACGTGACGGGCATCGACGAGACGCTCGACCCGTCGTTCCAGTTCCGACTGGCCCTGCTGGGCAAGTGACGGTTCGACTCACCCTCTGAGCGGCGGATCGACTGCGGGAGGGCGGGCGCATCGGCGCCCGCCCTCCCGTCGTGGTGACGGCCGAGGAATGCGAAATCATGGTTGCAAGCGTTGAGAACCCGGTCCTCGCGGAGGATCCCGGGAAGAGTCTCACGAAGAAGAAGTCCGCGGGGTCGGGGCTGGGGCGGTACATCATCGTCCGGTTCCTCCTCATCATCCCCACGATCTGGATCCTCACCACGCTGGTGTTCTTCCTCATGCGGATCACCGGTGACCCCATCACCGCCGCACTGGGCGGGCGCCTGACCCAGGCCCAGCTGCAGGAGCGGATCGAGGCCGCCGGTTACGACCGGCCGCTCATCGTCCAGTACTTCGAGTACATGGGCGGCCTGCTGCGCGGAGACTTCGGCACGACGGTGTCGGACAACCGCGCGGTGTCCGAGGTGGTTCTGCAGTACGGTGCGGCGACCGTCGAGCTCGTGTTCTTCTCCCTCATCGTCGCCTTCGCCGTGGGCATCCCGCTGGGCATGCTCGCCGCGTATCACCGCGATCGCTGGCCGGATGCCGCGCTGCGCGTCTTCGCGATCCTCTGCTACGCGACGCCGGTGTTCTTCGCGGGCCT
>DWZY01000214.1 GCA_019117325.1 Candidatus Brevibacterium intestinigallinarum | reverse complement strand
TGCTGCGGATGCTGAGGGCCGGAGCCGAAGGACGGCTGAGCCCACGGGTCCGACTGCTGGGCACCGGGATGCGGGGCCGCGGCGGCCGGGTCGCCGTACTGGGGAGCCGAAGGCTGCTGGCCGTACGGATCCTGCCCGTTCGTGTCCTGGCCGTAGGGGTCTTGGCCGTACGGCGCCTGGCCATAGGGGTCCTGCCCGTACTGCTGCGGCGCTCCGCCCCACTGCTGCTGCGAGCCGTACTGCTCCTGCTGCGGGGCCCACTGCTGAGGCTGGGAACCCTGCTGGCCCCACTGCTGGGGCTCACTCCACTGCTGGGGCTGCGAGCCCTGCTGCGGCGCATGCTGGCCCCACTGCTGCGGCTGGGATCCCTGCGGCGGCGTCTGCACCTGGGGTGCATCCTGCTCGCCCTGCGCGGGGGTGCCGAACGGGAAGACATGCGGAGTGGCCGACGTCGACTCCTGCTCCCAGGGCCTCTGTCCGTCGGGTGTACCGCCGTTCTGCTGGGACATCAGGCTCCTTCGCTTTCGACTGCGGCCGCGTAGGCCGCACTGTCCATGAGCGCGTCGACCTCGGCCGGGTCGGACAGGCGCACCTCGTAGAGCCACCCGTCGTCGTACGGGGCCGAATTGATCGTCTCCGGGGAGTCCTCGAGCGCCTCATTCACGACGATGACCTCACCGGAGACCGGCGCCACGAGGTCGGAGACGCTCTTCGTGCTCTCCACCTCGCCGCACGATTCGCCAGCGCTCACCGAGTCGCCCACGTCCGGGATGTCGACGAACACGACGTCGCCCAGCGAGTCCTGCGCGAAGTCCGTGATCCCCACGCGCACGACTGACGCGTCATCCGTCTGCGCGACCCACTCGTGCTCTGCCGAATAGCGCAGGCCCTGGGGATAGGTGAGATCAGCCATGTCAACTCCTCCTCGTCAGGACTGTCCCCACCAGCATAGCCGCATCCGTGTCGCAGATCGCATCGAGCCCCGACTCCATCTGCGCGACGAGCGCCGCTGCCCCTGCACACGCCAGTGGGGCGTGGATCACAGGGCGCCGATTTGCCCTGCCGCGCGCGCCTGGATAAGCTCATCCTCGGTCCTGAGGGACTGGACGGGCTATGGCGCAGCTTGGTAGCGCGCCTGACTGGGGGTCAGGAGGTCGTGGGTTCGAATCCCGCTAGCCCGACCGCGTGAAGTACAAGCAGAACGGGAATGCCCCGAGCTTCGGCTCGGGGCATTTCCGTTGTCCGCGCGCAGCTGTGCGCGTCCGCTGCCGCCCGGTCACTCACCGCGCGGCGAGGCGGGCCAGCGCGCCATCCGACTCCGCCAGGAGCTCGCCCGCCCTCCCCCGCTGCACGATCCGTCCCGCATCGATGACGACGACATGCGCGTCCGCAGGCACCCGATCGACCCGGTGCGTCACCTCGAGCGTCGTGCGTCCCGGCCAGCGACGCTCCAGCTCGGCACGCACATCGTGCGCCGTCTGCTCGTCGAGCTGGCTGAGCGCCTCATCCAGCACGAGCACGTCCGGTTCCGCCAGCAGCGCCCGTGCCAGCGCCAACCGCTGCAGCTGGCCCCCGGAGACCTCCGTGCGCCCGGCCGCCAGTGTCGTGTCGAGCCCGGACGGCAGTCCGTCGACCCAGTCCGTCAGCCCCACGACGGCCAGTACCTCTCGCACCTGCTCATCCGTCGCCTCGGGCTGTGCCAACCGGACGTTCTCCCGCACCGTGTCGATGAGGAGCGTGGGTCGCTGGTCGACGAGTGCGACGCGGCGACGCAGATCATCCAGCGGCAGGTCCGCGACGCGCGACTCACCCAGGAGCACCTCGCCCGCATCCGGGTCGTGCACGCGCAGCAGCAGGGAGGCCAGCGTCGACTTCCCGCTGCCGGAGACGCCCACGACGAAGGACCACTCCCCCGCCGGCAGCGCGACATCCGCATCCGCGAGGGCCGGCCGCGCGGGAACCGCCGGGGCCGCCCCTTCGATGTGCGACGGGTACGTGAGTGAGACTCCGCGCAGGCGCACGCCGGGACCTGCCCCGTCTCCCGAGGCCGCGGCGGCTGTCCCCGGTGAGGTCACCGGGGCCTCGGGATCGGTCACCGCCGGCGGCGCATCGACGATCGCCCGCAGCCGCTGCGCGGACGCGAGTGCGGCGTCGAGGCCCGCCATGAACGAGTCGATGCCGCCCAGCGGACCGCGCAGGCCCACCGCGACCGCGAGGGCGATGACGACCTCCTGGGCGCTGGCACCCGTCCGCACGGCGACGAGGACCACGGCGATGAGGGCCGCCGCGTGCACGAGGGCGATGGCACCGGTGCGCGCACCCTGGACCGCGCCCGAGGCCGTCCGGGCCCGCGTGAGCCGGTCATCTGCCGCTGCCAGCGAGGCGAGGCGGCGGTCCTGTGCCCCCAGCTGGAGCACCTCGGCCGTCCCGTGGATGTCATCGCCCACGTGCGCGGCGACCTCGCCGCGGCCCGCAGCGACCGTCCCGGCCGACCGCCAGACGGTGCCGGCAGAGACGAGCGGGATCAGCAGCACGACGAGCGCGAAGGGCATGAGGATGAGGGCGAGTCCCGCGTCCACGGCCGTGCCCAGCCACGTGAGCGCGATCGACGGCGCGATGACCGCGGAGACGGCGGGCGGGAAGGTGTGGGCGAAGAACACCTCGATGCGATCGATGTCGCGAGTCGCGGTCCCCACGAGGGCGGCACCGGCTCGGCCGCGGGTGGCTGCCGGGGCCTGCGGGATGAGGGCGGTGACGAAGAGCTCGCGCAGCCGCTGGAGTGCGGTGAAGGCGACCCAGTGCCCCGCGTAGTGCTCGGCATAGCGCAGTCCCGCCTTGAGCAGTGCGAGGACGACGAGGATCGCGGCGAGCGCACCCGCCCGGGGCGCCTCGCCCGCGACGGCACGGGCGAGGGCTGCGGCCATGAGCACGAGCAGCGCGATCCCCAGCTGCTGCGAGACGATCCGCGCCAGTGTCGAGGCGATGAGCGGGGCGAGCAGTCCGCGCGTGCGGGACACGAGCCAGCCGGCGGTGTCGAGGCGGCTCTCCTGGATCTCCCTCACGAGTGCGCCTCCCGGCTCGACGCGTGCACAGAGGGCCGCGGTGTGCCGACGGCCGGGTCCGAGGCCGTGGCCGATGTCCCGATCGGATCGATGCGGACGATCCTGTCCGCTGCGAGGATGGCACCGGGCCGGTGCGCGATCATGAGCACTGTCCGTTCCGCTGCCAGTCGTCGCAGGGCCGCGAGGATCTGCTCCTCCGCGGCCAGGTCGACCTGCGAGGTGGGCTCATCGAGCACGAGGATCGGCGCATCGCTCAGCCAGGCGCGCGCGATCGCCAGCCGCTGGGACTGACCGCCGGACAGCAGAGCTCCCTGCTCCCCCACGGACGTGGCAAGCCCCGCGGGCATCGCCTCGACATCCGCGCGCATCCCGGCACGCTCCAGTGCGTCCCACAGCTGCGCCTCACTGGCCTGCGGCGCCGCGATCCGCAGGTTGTCCTCGATCGTGCCCAGGAAGTGGAACGCCCGCTGCGAGACCGCGGCGATGCGCTGGCGCGCCCGGGCGGGCTCCCGACCCGGATCGATCCCGTCGACGCGCACCGTGCCGGAGCGTGCGACGAGGTGTCCCTGGAGGAGTGCCGCGACGGTCGACTTGCCGGACCCGCTGGGGCCCACGAGAGCGACGTGCTCGCCGCGGGCCACCCGCAGGCTCAGCCCCTCAAGCACCGTGGGCCCACCAGGCCAGCCCGCGTCGACGCCCTCGAGGACGAGGGCGTCCGTGGACTCGCCCGCACGCACACCGGACGCGGTGCGGGGTGCCCGCGCGGCCTCGGCGGCATCCAGCGCGGCGGCATCCTGGGCAGCCGTGTCCTGCCCGGCCGTTCCCTTCGCAGCGTCGCCTTCCGGGGCAGGTGCGCCCGGGTCCGCCGCCGTCACGACGGAGCCGATCTGCGTCTGCGCAGCGCGGCCCGCGATCCCGATGTAGAAGAACTGGCCCACGACGTCGACGGGACCGATGACGAGCGTCGTCATGAGGAGGATGGCCGCCCCGTCGCCCAGCGTGAGATCGCCGTGCGCCACTCGGACGACGGCGAGGACGGCCGCCGCGACGACCACGCCCAGGGAGAAGGCAGCATCCACGACGAGGATGAGCAGCTGGTTGACCGCCAGCATCCGCATGAGGGAGCGCCGGTGCTCCTCACCGCGGCGAGCCAGCAGTTCTGCCCTGCGGTGGGCGGCACGGGCGAGGACGAGGGTCTCGAGCCCCTGGATCGCGTCGACGAAGGCGGCGGTGAGGGCCGCCTGCGACCGGCGGTACCGACCGCCCACGGGACGCACGAGGCGCTGGAACCCGCCCACCAGCAGCGGGACGAGCAGGACGAGCAGCGTGAGGACGCCCGCCGTCACGGCGTCGACGCTCAGCGCCATGATGAGGAGGACGAGCAGGGGTGTCGTGAGGGAGGCGGTGATGGGCCCCAGGAACGAGGCGCGGTAGTGCGCGGTCTTCTCCACCGAGGTCGTCGCCGTCGCGAGCAGTCGGCCCGCCTGCGCCGAGGCCCGGACGGACCCGCCCCGGAAGACGGCGGACACGACCGCGGCTCGCAGCCGCTTCTCCGTCAGCGACGAGGCCCGCTCGCTCCACCACGCGCCCACGCCCGTGCACACCGCGGTGAGGGCGGCGAGCGCGAGGGCGCCCCACAGCCAGCCGCTGCCGGACGCGCCGCCGGGCAGCGCGTCGCTTGCGGTACCGGCCGTGGTTCCGCCCAGCGGCAGTGCGTCGATCGCGCTGCCCAGGAGGACGAAGAGGAGTGCGCTCGCCGCGGCTGCGATCCAGCCCGTCAGCACCGACACGAGCAGTGCGCTGCGCGGAGTCGCGGCACGCACCTGCGGGTGCACCGTCCCGGTGGTCATGATCCTCCCTCTGGCCAGCGTCGCGAACCCCGCGAGGCGGCTCCATCGTAGCTCGCGGGCACGGACCCCGACGGTGGGCTCAGACGCCCTTGATCAGACGCCCTTGAAGTAGACCAGCTGCGTCGTCGTGACGAGCAGCCGCCCGTCCTCGCCCCACACGTGCCCCACCTGATCGAAGAGGCCCTTGTGGAATCGGGAGGCCCGGGCGCGGCACAGCAGGTGCTCGCCCTGCTCCGCGAGCTCGCCGGGGCCGGCGTGGAAGTAGACGGTGTACGTGATGGTCCCGGCGGGCGACGGCTTCCCGGTGCGGGCGAAGATCCGCGGGAAGAACGCGTCCGAGGCCGCGGCCAGCGACACGTGGTCCCACGCGCGCGGCTGGATCTGGGACACCCACATGATCGTCTCCGACGAGTCCGAGGGCCGGCCCGGGATCCCGCTCACCATCCGGAAGTCATAGTTCTCCGTCCACGGCAGGCCGGGGGCGAACGGGACGGGATCCACGTCCGTGGGCTGCGGCACCGCAGGCGGCTGGGCCTCGGTCTCCGAGAACGTGTCCCGGGCTGTGGCGAGGAGGACGGTGCCGGTCAGCGCGACGTCCTCCCCCTGCTCGATCTGCACGGTCCAGTGCTGGTTCGTCCGGTTCGTCCGCACCGGATCGACCGTGATCCGCATCTCGCCGTCCGCCAGCGGCGCGGTGAAGTTGAGGGTCAGCGCCGCCGGTCGCCCCTGTGCCCGCGGGTCACTCGTGACGGCGGCGAGCGCCTGCGCCGCCGTCGCCCCGCCGTAGGGTCCCACCATGTTCGCCCAGGCCGGGTGCGTCTGCGCGGTGACAGCGCGCGGGCCGGGGCCGTCCGGGATCTGTGCGGAATCCGGGGCTGTCTCGAGTGCGATGAGGGCGTCGAGCGGGTGGGACATGCTGCCTCCGTGGCCGGTGAGGGGATCGGACGGGTGCGGGAGCGGTGCCCGCGACTCGGTCTCGATCGTAGCGAGGACGGGTGAGAAAGCGCACACCCGCGCGGCAGCGGAGGCACCGGCTGGGGCCGTTCACGCCACCTCCTGTTCACAGTGCGCGACTATCATCGGCCCGTTCGCCCCCTGAGCAGGAGATGCCGATCCGTGTCTGACGCCCCCTCACGTCACTCGTCCGCACCACCCGACGGACCGGCCGCTGCGCAGCGCCGCATCGCCGGCCCGCACGGCACTGTGCACCCACCGCAGTTCCCGGCAGCTGACCTCGCGGCACCGCCGCGCACCCTCATCGACCTCCTCATCGCGACCGCGACCGCGCACCCGGAGGCCCCGGCGATCGACGACGGCACCGTCGTCCTGCGCTACCGCGAGCTCCTCGACGTCATCCGCGACCGGGCCCTCGCCCTGGCCGATGCCGGGGTGGGGCCCGGCGACCGGGTGGGTGTGCGCGTCTCTTCCGGCTCCACGGACCTCTACACCGCGATCCTCGGCGTCCTCATGGTGGGTGCCGCCTACGTTCCCGTCGATGTCGACGATCCAGACGAGCGGGCCCGCACCGTCTTCGAGGAGGCGGACGTCCGGGCGGTCGTGACGGACGGCTTCGCGATCGAGACGCGCCGCCCCCGCACCGGGGAGGAGCAGCCGGAGCTGCGCGCGCCCGCCCTCACGGACGACGCGTGGATCATCTTCACCTCCGGGTCGACCGGCAAGCCCAAGGGCGTCGCCGTCAGCCATCGCTCCGCCGCCGCCTTCGTCGATGCGGAGGCGCGCCTCTTCTGCCAGGGCGAGCGCCTGGGTCCGGGCGACCGGGTCCTGGCGGGCCTGTCCGTCGCGTTCGACGCCAGCTGCGAGGAGATGTGGCTGGCC
>DWZY01000213.1 GCA_019117325.1 Candidatus Brevibacterium intestinigallinarum | reverse complement strand
GAAGCGAAGAAGCGGTCCATCGACATGCTCGACAAGGTGGGCATCGTCGACCCGGACAAGCGCTTCCATTCGTATCCGCACGAGCTGTCCGGCGGCATGCGCCAGCGCGTCGTCATCGCAATCGCCATGCTGTGCGGGCCCGAGCTGCTCATCGCGGACGAACCCACGACCGCCGTCGACGCGACCGTGCAGCTGCAGCTCCTCGATCTCATCCGCAGGGCGTGCGAGGAGACCGGGACCTCCGTCCTCTTCATCACCCACGACCTGGGGGTCGTCAACCACACCTGCGACCGCATGGCGACGATGTATGCCGGGGAGATCCTCGAGACCGGGAAGGTCGCGGACGTCCTGTCCGCTCCGGACCACCCGTACACGGCCGCTCTGCTGGGCGCCCTGCCCGGACCGGAGACCCGCGGGAAGAAGCTCGCGACGATCGACAGCCGAGTTCGGGAGAGCCTCGCCGCGCCCGCCATGACAGGGGGCCGCTGAGATGACGACCGCACAGCACACCGCACCGGATTTCGAGCACCCGCTGCACGAGCCGATCATCCGCGCGCGCAACGTCTCCGTCCAGTTCAAGCCCAACCGCAGGACGACGATCCGAGCCGTCACGGACGTGAGCATCGACGTGACTCCGCGATCTACGATCGGACTCATCGGCGAATCCGGCTCCGGCAAATCCACCCTGGCCCGCGCGCTGCTGGGACTCGTCCCCGTCTCCTCCGGGAGCGTCGAGTGGGAGGGCCAGGACATCAGCCGGCTCAGCCGCTCAGACATGCGGCGGTTCCGGTCCACCGCGCAGATGGTGTTCCAGGACCCCCACAGCTCCCTGGATCCCCGCCGCCGCATCCTCGCGAGCGTCACTGAGCCCCTCAACGTCCTCTCGATCGGGGAGAAGTCCGAGCGCGCCGACCGCGTCGAGCAGATCCTCACCCGGGTCGGTCTCACGATGGATCAGGCTCAGCGGTATCCCCATCAGCTGAGCGGCGGACAGAAGCAGCGCGCCTGCATCGCCCGCGCGCTGGTCGTGGGTCCCCAGATCCTCGTGTGCGACGAATCGGTGGCCGCCCTGGACGTCGTCCTCCAGGCCGAGATCCTCAACCTGCTGAGCGATCTGCAGGACCAGCTGGACCTCGCCCTCGTCTTCATCAGCCACGACCTGTCCGTCGTCGCGCACATCAGCGACCGCATGCACGTCATGTACCTGGGCGAGACGGTCGAGGAGGGAAGCACGGAGCAGGTCACCGAGCACCCGCAGCACGCGTACACGGAGAAGCTGCTCGCCTCGCAGCTGACCGTCCACAGCCCGCGCGGCGCCGGACGGCAGTCACGCGGCTCCCATGACGTGACCGACACCCACGAGGAGGAGCGCTCATGAAGGTCAGCACAGTCGTGGGCGGCCGCCTGCTGTCGATGATCCCCACGCTCATCCTCGCCACCGTCATCGTCTTCATGCTCATCCGCCTGATCCCCGGCGACCCCGCCAACGCGATCGCTGGCGAGTACGCCACGCCGGAGCGGCTGACGGAGATCCGTTCCCAGCTGGGCCTCGACCGGCCGCTGGTGCTCCAGTACCTCGCATGGGTGGGCGGTCTGTTCACCGGCGACCTGGGCGCATCGTTCATGACCGGGCAGAGCGTCCTGGGGCTCATCCTCGAGCGCCTCCCGGTGACGCTCACCCTCACGACGATGGCCCTCCTCGTCGCCATCCTCATCGGACTGCCCACGGGCATCCTGTCCGCCTCCCGCTCCGGCGGCCGGCTGGACCGGTTCCTCACCACCGCCGCGACCCTGGGCCTGGCCGTCCCCAACTTCTGGCTGGGCATGGTCCTCATCCTGGTCTTCAGCATCACGCTGGGCTGGCTGCCCGGACCCGGCGGACCGCTGTTCCTGTCCGATCCCCTGGGATCGATCCGGGCCACCATCCTCCCGGCCATCGCACTGGGCATGGTGGGCGGCGCGGAGATCTGCCGCCAGGTCCGCAGCGCGATGGTCGAGGACCTCTCCAGCGACCACGTGCGCACGCACAAGGCCAAGGGCCTGTCCTGGATGCGGATCCTCTGGCTCCACTCGCTCAAGAACTCGAGCCTGCCGTTCCTCACGATCGTGGGCCTGCAGATCTCGCGGCTCCTGTCCGGCGCCGTCGTCGTCGAGACCGTCTTCGGACTGTCCGGACTGGGCACGCTCATCGTCACGGCGACGAATCAGCGCGAGTACCTCATCGTGCAGGGAGTCGTCCTCATCATGGCGCTCCTCGTCATCTTCACCAACCTCGTGGTGGACGTCCTCTACCGCGTCATCGACCCCAGGATCAAGTGATGGCCACGACAATCGCAACGGCACCGTCCAGCTCCGGCACGACCGTCACCGCTCCCCCGCCCAAGGCGCGCCGCCTGCCCATCGTCCGGTGGGCGAGCATCCTCATCCTCCTCGCGGCCCTCATCCTGCTCCTGGCGGGCCGCTGGCTCACCCCCTACGATCCCAACGCGCAGGACCTCACGACGGTCTTCGCGAACCCGTCCCTGCAGCACTGGCTGGGCACGGACGATCTGGGCCGGGACATCCTGTCCCGCATGATCGCCGGCGGACAGGCGACGATCGCCGCCTCGCTCTTCGCCGTCCTCGTCGCCCTGGTCCTGGGCCTGCCCGTGGGGCTCGCCGCCGGCTACTTCGGCGGCTGGGTCGACACCATCCTCATGCGCG
>DWZY01000212.1 GCA_019117325.1 Candidatus Brevibacterium intestinigallinarum | reverse complement strand
GCACGATGGCCACGGTGGTGTGGACTGCTCCGGCACCGCGGCCAGCGGTCTGCTGACGAGTCTCCGAGGCCTCGGACGCCGCCTTACGGTCCGCCTCCCGCCGCTGCGCGACCACCGCGCGATCGGTGAAGTGCTTCTCCGCCACCGGGCGGATGAGGATGTTCGCCAGGAGGCCCACCACGAGGATCCCGGCCATGAGGAAGAGCGACGGCCGGTACAGCTCGAAGCCCTCCCCGCCGCTGGCGCGGGTGCTCTCCACGATCGAGTTGACGAGCAGCGGGCCGGCGACACCCGCCGCCGACCACGCAGTGAGCAGGCGACCGTGGATGGCCCCCACCTGATAGACGCCGAACAGGTCCTTGAGGTACGCGGGCACCGTCGAGAAGCCGCCGCCGTAGAACGACAGGATCACCAGCGTCGACACGACGAACAGCGCGAGCGACTGGGAGCCCATGCTGGCGATGAGGACGTAGAGGATCGCACCCACCCCCAGGTAGACGAGGTAGATGTTCTTGCGACCGATGTAGTCCGACACCGTCGACCAGATGAACCGGCCGCCCATGTTGGTGAGCGACAGGAGGCCCACGTAGCCGCCCGCCGCCACGGCGGTGATGCCGAAGGACGCCTGCACCATGGGCGAGGCGCTCTCCAGGATGCCGATGCCCGCGGTCACGTTCGTGAACAGCGCGACCCAGAGGAACCAGAACTGCGGTGTCTTGAGCGCCTGGTTCGCGGACACGGATCCTGTCGTCTGCATGGGCTTCGCGGTCTCGCGGTCCGGGTCGAAGCCCTTGGGCTTCCAGTCGGGGTGCGGGAGCCGGATGACGAACGCGCCCATCGAGATGACGACGAGGTAGAGGATCGCAAGGGTGAGGAATGTCAGCATGATGCCGTCCGCCATCGATTCCTCCCCGCCGCCGTAGAAGGACATGAGCGCGTTCGATGCGGGGCTCGCGATGAGCGCGCCGCCGCCGAAGCCCATGATCGCGAGCCCGGTTGCGAGGCCCGGCCGGTCGGGGAACCACTTCATGAGGGTCGAGACGGGCGAGATGTAGCCGATGCCCAGCCCGATCCCTCCGATCACGCCGTAGCCCAGGTAGACGAGCCACAGCTGGCCGGAGGCGATGCCGATCGTGGAGACGAAGAAGCCCACGACCCAGAACGCGCCCGCGACGACCATCGACTTCCGCGGACCGACGCGCTCCACCCACGTGCCGCCGATCGCGGACGAGATGCCCAGCATCGCGATGGCCAGCGAGAAGATCCAGCCGATCGCGACGTCGCCGCCCTCGCCCATCCCGAAGTGCTCTGCCAGCGGGATCTTGAAGACGGAGAACGCATATGCCTGGCCGATGCTCAGGTGGATCGCGAGCGCCGCCGGCGGGATGAGCCACCGGTTGAAGGTCGTGGGCGCGATGATCGCCTCGCGGTCGAGGACGGACATATGAGCTCCTTTGCTCGGTGACTCCGACTCCTGGAACATCATTCCCCGAGGCGGTGCGCGTGTCGATTGTTCGAATTCCGTGATGCTGGTGTGCGGGTGGGTCTCTGAGCCTGTCCTGACCAGGAACTTCGCTGGTACCCTTCGGTCATGGCGAGGTTCAGTCCCCTGGAGTGGCCGGTCTTCCGGCAGTTCCGATCCGGTGATCCCACCGGTCGGGGCTCCTCTGTGACGTCCGCCAAAACCCGCGCGATCACCCCGCGCACCTCCACGGCGGATGCCGTCGTCAAGTCCGTGTGCCCCTACTGCGCGGTGGGCTGCGGCCAGAACGTCTTCGTGCGCGACAACAAGGTCGTGCAGATCGAGGGCGACCCGGACTCGCCCATCTCGCGCGGACGCCTCTGCCCCAAGGGCGCGGCCAGCGAGCAGCTGGTGAACGCGCCCTCCCGTGTCACGCAGGTCCTCTACCGCGCCCCGCGCGGCAAGGACTGGCAGACGCTGGACCTGGAGACCGCGACGGACATGATCGCGGACCGCTTCCTCGAGGCCCGCCGCAAGCATTGGCAGGACACGGACCAGCACGGCAGCCCGTTGCGCCGCACGATGGGGATCGCCAGCCTGGGCGGTGCGACCATCGACAATGAGGAGAACTACCTCATCAAGAAGCTGTTCACCGCAGCGGGCGCCATCCAGATCGAGAATCAGGCCCGTATTTGACACTCCGCCACGGTTCCCAGTCTGGGATCCTCGTTCGGAAGAGGCGGAGCCACGCAGCCCGTCCAGGACATGGCGAATGCCGACTGCATCGTCATCCAGGGCTCGAACATGGCCGAATGCCATCCAGTGGGCTTCCAATGGGTCACTGAAGCGCGCCTGCGCGGGGCGAAGATCATCCATGTCGACCCCCGCTTCACCCGAACGACCGCCAGCGCGGACAAGCACGTCCCCATCCGGGCGGGCTCCGACATCGTGCTCCTGGGCGCGCTCATCCGCAGCGTCCTGGAGCAGGGCCTGCACTTCGATGAGTACGTCCGCCACTACACGAACGCCGCGAACCTCATCAGCCCCGACTATCAGGGGCCCGAGGACCTGGACGGACTGTTCTCCGGGTATGACCCGGAGACCCACGCGTACGACAACGCGACGTGGCAGTACGAGCTGGACGAGAACGGCGAGCCCGTCGTCGACCCCACGCTCACGCACCCGCGCAGCGTGTTCCAGATCCTCACGCGCCACTACGCTCGCTACACCCCGGAGCTGGTCGAGGAGGTCTGTGGCATCACGCCGGAGGACTTCGACTACCTGCTGCGGTCCGTGACCGAGAACTCCGGCCGCGAGCGGACCACGTGCTTCGCCTACGCGGTGGGCTGGACCCAGCACTCGCTGGGCGCGCAGTTCATCCGGACGGCGTCGATCCTGCAGCTGCTGCTGGGGAACATGGGCCGTCCCGGCGGCGGTGTCATGGCGCTGCGCGGTCACGCGACGATCCAGGGCTCGACGGACATCCCCACCCTGTTCAACCTGCTGCCCGGGTACCTGCCGATGCCCTCGGCCGGTGCGCACGACGACTTCCGCGACTACGTGGCGAGCGTCGGCACCCCGGAGGCGCAGAAGGGCTTCTGGTCCAACGGCGGCGCGTACGCGGTGAGCCTCCTCAAGGCGTGGTGGGGCGATGCCGCGACCCCGGAGAACGACTTCGCGTTCGACTACCTGCCGCGGATCAACGGCGCCCACGGTACGTACCAGACGGCAGAGCGCATGCTCGCCGACAAGGTCGACGGCTTCTTCATCCTGGGGCAGAACCCCGCGGTGGGCTCGGCGAACGGGCGCATGCAGCGCATGGCGATGAGCCACCTCAAGTGGCTGGTTGTCCGCGACTTCTCCCTCATCGAGTCCGCCACCTGGTGGAAGGACGGCCCGGAGATCGAGTCCGGCGAGTTGACGACCGAGGAGATCGACACCGAGGTCTTCTTCCTGCCCGCCGCCAACCACACGGAGAAGGCCGGCAGCTTCACCCAGACCCAGCGCCTGGTGCAGTGGCGCTTCAAGGCGGTCGACCCGCCGGGCCAGGCCCAGAGCGAGCTCGACTTCTTCTACGTGCTGGGCCAGAAGATCCGCGAGCGCCTCGCGGACTCGACGGACCCCCGCGATCGGCCCCTGCTCGATCTCACGTGGGACTACCCCGTCGACGAGCACGGCGAGGTCGACGCGACCGCCGTCGTGCGGGAGATCAACGGTTACCACGTGGGCAGTGCTGCCAGCGATGCCAGCAGTGATGCCGACGGCCGCAGCGGCCCGGCCCCCGGCACGCCCGTCGACACATTCAACGAGCTGCGCGCGGATGGGTCGACGGCCAGCGGCTGCTGGATCTACGCGGGCGTGTTCGCCGGCGGCGAGAACCGCGCGGCGCGGAAGGTCCCGCGCAGCCAGCAGGACGAGGCGGCACTGGACTGGGGCTGGGCGTGGCCGGCGAACCGCCGGATCCTCTACAACCGCGCCTCGGCGGACCCGGACGGGAAGCCGTGGTCGGAGCGGAAGCAGCTGGTCTGGTGGGACGCGGACCAGGGCCGCTGGACCGGTCGGGACGTCCCCGACTTCCCGGCGGACCGGTCTCCTCAGGCGACCGGGGCCTCGGCGTACGGGGGCACCGGATCCCTGAACGGCGACGACCCCTTCATCATGCAGGCCGACGGCAAGGGGTGGCTGTTCGCTCCCACCGGGATGCTGGACGGCCCGCTGCCCACGCACTTCGAGCCGCAGGAGTCGACGGTCCGCAACGCGTTGTACGCGCAGCAGAACAACCCGACCCGCATGACGATGAAGCGGGAGGACAACCTGTCCGCGCCGGGTGCCGGCATGCCGGGATCGGACGTCTACCCCTACGTCTTCACGACCTACCGCCTCACTGAGCACCACACGGCCGGCGGCATGTCGCGCTGGCTGCCGTACCTCTCAGAGCTGCAGCCGGAGATGTTCTGCGAGGTGTCGCCGGAGCTCGCGGAGGAGGTGGGCCTGGAGCCGTACGGCTGGGCCACGATCGTGTCGCCGCGCGCCGCGATCGAGACCCGCGTGCTGGTGACCCGCCGCATGCGGCCGCTGGTGGTGGGCGGGCAGACCGTCCACCAGATCGGCCTGCCCTACCACTGGGGCGCCGGAGGCGATGGCGCCGTGGTCCAGGGCGACTCCGCGAACGACCTGCTGGGCATCACGATGGATCCCAACGTCTACATCCAGGCCGCGAAGTACGTCGCCGGCGCGATCATGCCCGGCCGTCGCCCCCGCGGGCCGGAGCGACAGGACCTCGTCGACAAATTCCGGGCCGAGGCCGGACTCACCGTGGACTCGGGCAACCAGATGCTCACGGTGCCGGACGAGGTCGTCGAGGCCGCGCACGCGGCCGGCCGACCCACCGCACCGCCCAGCGCCGAGGACCTCGAGGTCGTCGTGGGCCCGCACGGGCCGGGCTGCGAGTGCGACATGCCCCTGAGCCCGGGCGGCGTGCCGACGGGTGCGGAGTCGGGCGAGGCAGTGCCCGGTGACGCGGTGTCCGGTGGTGACCGCACGGGACGGGTCGATCTGCGACCCGGCGGTGAGGCCGTCGCCGAGGGAGGCGGAGGAACGCCGGCCGGCGGGCCGGGGCAGGCTGGACGCAGCGGCGTCGGTCCTGCTGACGCTGGGAGCGGCGACGTCCAGGAACCGGGCGAGCCTGAGAGACTGGACGAGGATGAGGCCGCGGGCGACGATGACGGGTCCGCGCAGAGTTACGACGACGCATCCACGCACGACGACGAGCAGGAGGAGGGCCGATGACCACGGAGGTCCGGACTCACACGGACGACCACGCGGGCGTCCCGGCTCACACGGAGGTCGAGTTCCCCGAGTCCCTGTCGCACACCCGGAAGGGCTTCTTCACGGACACGTCGATCTGCATCGGGTGCAAGGCCTGCGAGGTCGCGTGCAAGGAGTGGAACCGGAACCCGCAGGACGGGACGTACGAGCTGCTGGGCTCCTCGTACGACAACACCGGCGGGCTGGGAGCCAACACGTGGCGGCACGTCGCGTTCATCGAGCAGGACGAGGAGGCGATCGACCGCGCACGGGAGTCCGGGCGCAAGCTCGTGAGCCTCGGCATGCCCACGGTGGGGCCGCCCGCAGGGCGGTCAGCGGTCGGCCAGCCCGGTGGGGCTGGCAACGGCGCAGTCAGCCTGCCCGACGGCGGCGGGGTGACCGCAGACCTGCTGGGCGGTCTGCTGGACGGTGAGGGGGCCTCGGCGGGATCTGTCGACCTCTCCGGCGTCGACACGACCCCGCCGGACACGGACGATTTCCGGTGGCTCATGTCCTCGGACGTGTGCAAGCACTGCACGAACGCCGGCTGCCTGGACGTGTGCCCCACCGGTGCACTGTTCCGCACCGAGTTCGGCACCGTCGTCGTCCAGAACGACGTGTGCAACGGGTGCGGGACGTGCGTGGCGGGCTGCCCGTTCGGCGTCATCGAGCGCCGCGATGACGGCACGATCAACACGCCCACCGACCGCGAGGACCGGGGCGCGACGGACATGGACGTCCCCAACCGCGGCACGGCGAACAAGTGCACCCTCTGCTACGACCGGCTGGTCGACGGGCAGCAGCCGGCGTGCGCGCAGACGTGCCCCACGACCTCGATCCGGTTCGGCGACCGCGACGACATGGTCGAGCGCGCACAGGACCGCGTGCGGACCCTCCACGCGCAGGGACTGACCGAGGCCCGGCTCTACGGCGCCAACCCGAACGACGGCGTGGGCGGGACCGGATCCGTCTTCCTCCTGCTGGACGAGCCGGAGGTCTACGGCCTGCCGCCCGACCCCCGCGTCGCGACGAAGGACTTGCCGGGCATGTGGGCGACGGCGGGTGTCGCCGCGGTGGGCCTGCTGGGTGCTGCCGCGCTGTCGTTCCTGGGCGGAGGGCGCCGATGACGACGTCCCCGTACGACGCGTACCGCCCGCCCGACGGTGACCGGCGACGCCGCCGAGGCGGTGGCCGGGGTGGACCCGGTGGTCGCGGTGGACCGGGAGGCGGTCGGCGCGGTGGCGGTCGCGGGGGTCCCGGCGGTCGGGGATGGCTCAATCGCGGTGCCGACGGCGGTCGCGAGATGCCGATGGTCGAGGACGTCGAGTT
>DWZY01000211.1 GCA_019117325.1 Candidatus Brevibacterium intestinigallinarum | reverse complement strand
CCCGGCCGGGACGGGGTATAGTGATCCCCGTTCGCGGATGTAGCTCAGTTGGTAGAGCATCTGCTTCCCAAGCAGAAGGTCGCGGGTTCGAACCCCGTCATCCGCTCCGCAGCGAAATGTCGGGACATCGTTCAGTCGATGTCCCGACATTTTTCGCATCCGGGCTGGGGCCCTTGCCGCGCTGAATCGCGAGGGACGGCCTGGGTGCTCGACGGACAGGTGCTGGGGGCCGTCCGTCGAGCACTCCGGGTGTCCCTCGCGCAGTGGGTCGCTGCGAGCGTGCCGCAGTAGCCGAGATACTTCTGCGTGACTGCGCATCCCGGTCTTCGTCACCCGACACACCCCCCCGTCCCACCCGTCCCACCCGCCATACCCACCCGTCCCACACCCCTCACCCCTACCTGCGCTGGAGGATCCCATGTCACTCGAGACGACCACTGCCGCCGTCCGCACCCACGCGCGAAGCCGCAAAGCGCTCGCCCCGGAGGTCAGCGTCCACTCACTCATCGTCGTGCGCGACGGCCGCGTCGCAGTTCAGCTGCGCTCCGGTGACGTGGGCGCGGTCCTGGACGCCGCGGGCATCGCCGCCGCCGGATACCGCGCGGATGCGCTGGCCGTCGTGGTCGAGGGCGTCATGCCGCTGGTCGACACGAACCCCGTCACCGGTCAGCCGTGGGAGAGCGGTGAGGCCGAGGTCGTCTGGCGCGACCACGACGGTGCCGCCCACGGATGGGTGACGGAGACCCAGATCCTCGCCACGGCCCTGCGGTCGGGGGAGACCGCGGAGGAGGCGTGGGCCCTGCGCGGCGAGGACGACGGCGTGCGCTGGGGTGAGAACACCCTCGACCTGTCCGCCACGGGACTCACGGACGAGCTGGCTGCGCGCCTCGCGAACCCGCCTGCGGACCCCGCTCGCGTCCCCGATCCGGGCGACCTGCTGACTCCTGGATTCGCCGGCGACGCGGAGAACGGCCCGTTCCTGCCGGAGGACGAAGGAGCCCTGCGCCTGGATGCCGGCTGCACGCTCATGCTCGCCAACCGTCTGGGCGAGGCCGGTGACCTCCTCGTCTTCGCGGAGTCAGAGGACCATGCGCTCGATCTCCAGGACCAGGGCGTGCCGGGGGAGTGGATCGAACTGCCGGCCGGGGCCTGGGGCAACGACTGAGTCGCTCCGGCTGAGAGGCACCGGCTGAGACGTCCCGCCCAGGGTTCACCCAGTGACACTCGCCGCCCGGCTCACAGGCGTCTCACAGGGAGAACGCAGCGGCAGGCGCACCTCGGTACGTGTCAGACTTCATGCTCGTCGGGCCCAGACCGGGACCGCCGACACGAGGAGAATCCATGACCACCACGTCGATGTCCGGCTCACACGAGCCCGCATCCCAGCCCGCCGCCTCGGCCGGCCGCACCCCCACCGCGCCGCGTGAGATGCGGAAGATCGCCGGTGCCAGTGCGATCGGCACCGGCATCGAGCTCTATGACTTCCTCATCTTCGGCCTGGCTGCCGGTCTGGTGTTCCCCAAGCTGTTCTTCCCGGAGTCGGACCCTCTGGTGGGCTCGCTGCTGTCGTTCATGACCTTCGGCGCGGGCTTCCTGTCGCGGCCGCTGGGCGGCATCGTGTTCGGCCACTTCGGCGATCGGTTCTCCCGGAAGACGATGCTCGTCATCTCGCTGGTCGCCACCGGCGTCTGCACCGTCGCGATGGGCCTCCTGCCCACGTACGCGACCGTGGGCGTCCTGGCCCCGATCCTGCTCGTGGCGCTGCGCGTCCTGCAGGGCTTCTTCATGGGCGGCGAGCAGTCCGGCGCGTTCCTCATGGTCACGGAGCACGCGCCCACCGGCCGCAAGTCGTTCTACGGCGCGTTCGTGACGGCCGGCTCGCCGATCGGCAGCATCCTGGGCATCGGCGTCTTCAACATCGTCGCCGTCGCAACCGGGCCCGCCTTCGGCGAGTGGGGCTGGCGCATCCCGTTCCTCGCGTCGGCCGTCCTCATCGCCGTGGGCATCTACGTGCGCCTGGGCATCGCGGAGAGCCCCGTCTTCCGCACGATGGCCGCGGACAAGACCGTGACGAAGCTGCCGCTGGCCTCCGTCCTCGCGACCGCACTGCCGCTGCTGCTGGGCGGAGTCCTCGTCAATCTGGGCTTCAACCTCTTCATCTTCATCGTGAACTCGTTCAGCATGTCCTACGGCACGGAGCACCTGGGCATGGACCGCAACGTCATCCTCATGAGCGGCATGGCCGGCTCTGTGGGGATGCTGATCAGCGTGTTCGTCGCCGGCTGGCTGGCCGACCGCGTGGGCCTCATCAAGGTCATGCTCGCGGGTGCGCTGTTCCAGGTCATCTGGGCGTTCCCGTACTTCATGCTGTTCGACTCGCGCAGCGCGGGGCTCATCTATGTCGCGGTCATCGTCGCCTACGTCGGCCTGAGCTTCGTGTTCGGTCCCATGGCCGCTTACTACGTGAGCCTCTTCAAGCCCGAGCACCGCTACTCCGGCGTCGCTCTGTCCTACAACCTGGGCGCCGTGCTGGGCGGCGGCCTGTCGCCGTCGATCGCGACGTGGCTCATGGGCACGTTCGAGGGCAGCAGTACTGCCATCTCCGCCTACATCGCGATCGGTGGCGTCCTGTCCGCGATCGGCCTGCTCATCACGGCACCGCAGGTGCGCCGCGCCTCGACCGCCACACTGGGCGACTGACCGAGGCGGTCCCGCCGGACCGCACCACACCACCGCCGAGGCCGCAGCTGGGACCCAGCTGCGGCCTCGGCGTCATCAGTGGCCGGCTTCGGCCAGGTGCGGTGCTGCCAACCAGGTGCCGTCGCAGGTGAGAGGACCTCACCTTCGGCTTCGAGCAGACCGGGGACACGACCGTCCCCCCCCTGCGCGTGCCGCAGGGCGCCGAGGCTCTCATCGAGACCTGCTACCCCTACCTGGACGAGGAGCAGCGACGCTGGCTGCTCCACTCGACGGGTATCGAATCCGGCTACCCGGCCCTGGACGACGCCACGCAGGAGCCCGCCCCGACGCAGACGGGGGTACCCACCGAGGCCCCGACCAGCGAGCCGACGTCGACACCCACCGACGATGCGACCCGGACGCCGGACGAGGACGGACAGGACGACGACCGCGACGAGGACACTCGCGGCGACGACCAGCTGCGGCCTCGGTCTTGTCCTCGACGCCCGGGGTTCACTCAGAGTTACGTCGCGTTCTCACAGCCGCCTCTCAGGACTGTGAATGTGTCCGAGGTTCACCTCAGAAAACCTCCACGACGCACTGGAAAGCGAATATGGCACTCCCACCCATCCGTTCCCTCGTCACGTCCGCGGCGCTCGCGGCCGCGCTTGTGGCTCCCGGCACCGTCGGTCCGGGGCTCATCGGTACGACGGTCCCCGCCCAGGCAGCCCCCACCGACAGTCAGTTGGGAGCGGACGGCTCAGCCCTCCGCTCCGCCCAGACCAGCCGGGTGGCGCCGGGCCTTGAGCTGACGAGTTTCTCGCGCCTGGAGGACGACGGCTGGAACGGCGGCAACGTGCTGACCGCCGACCTGACGGAGAAGAGCCTCTCCGTCGACGTCGCTGACACTGGCGTGGTCGCCGGCAGCGCTGCCACCAGCGAGGTCATGAAGTCGGGGGAGAGGGGCGCGCAGGCGGTTGCCGCGGTCAACGGGACATTCTTCGACATCAACCACTCCGACGCTCCCATCTACTCGTCAGTGTCCCGCGGCGAGTTGCGCGTGGGAACGCAGACATCCATGCCCAGCCTCACGATCACGGGCGAGCAGGCCGCCGTGCAGATGCTCTCCGCCTCCGGCACCCTCGTCGCGGACGGGGAGGAGCATGACCTGGGCGGCCTCAACAACCCTCGGCTCTCGAAGGACACGATCGGCGTCTACACCGCGGCCTGGGGTGACTACACGCTCGATCGGCCGGTGGGCGGACCTGACGCGCTCGCCGAGGACATCGCGCGCGTGACCGTTGTCGACGGCGAGGTCGTCGAGGCATCCGGGCTCGTCGACGAGGCTGGCGATCCTCAGGTCCCCGACGGCGGCCAGGTGCTGCTGGGTCGCGAGGCCGGCGCGCTCGCGCTCGCGGAGCTCGAGGTGGGCGACGAGGTGGACGTGGAGATCGGTCCCTCCACGGAGGTCGACGCCGCGATCGCAGGGAGCCACCGGATCCTGACCGACGGCGAGGTGCCGGCGATGGAGGGCGACCTGGCAACTGGTGTCCACCCCCGCACTGCGGTGGGCATGAGCAGGGACGGCACGGAGCTGTTCGTCCTCACGATCGACGGACGCAGCGGCGCCTCGCGCGGCATGACACTGCCGGAGCTGGGCGAGTTCCTTCAGGACCTGGGTGCCCACAACGCCGTCAACCTGGACGGCGGCGGCTCCACGACGATGGTCGCGCGGCCAGCGGGAGCACAGGAGCCCACCGTGCAGAACACGCCCTCCGACGGACGGGAGCGCCCCGTGCCCAACGCACTCGTCTTCTACTCAGACGCGCCGGCGCAGCAGCTGAGCGATGTGCAGATCGATACCGCACTGGATGACCAGGACACCGTGCTGGCGGGCATGCACCGGACGTATGACGCGACCGGTCTGGGCGCCAATCTCGACCCGATCGAGGTCGCAGGCACCTTCGAGACGGGCGCGGGCACGACGCTGGCGGAGGCCGACGGACGATCGGCCACGATCCGCGGGGACGAGACCGGCATCTCGCGCGTGACCTACAGCGCGCAGGGCCACACCGCCCGCACGGATGTGCGGGTGCTGGGCGAGGCGATCGGCCTGCGGGCCAGCAGCCGTGCCCTCAACCTCGCCCAGGTGGGCGACGCGGCGGAGATCACTGTCGAGGGGTTCGACTCCGACGGGCGCTCCGCCCGCGTCGAGTCCCGCGACCTGGAGGTCGAGGCGAGCGACGGTCTGGAGGTGAGCGTCGACGATCTGGGAACGTACGTGATCACCGCAACGGACGAGACCCAGGGCGGCCAGGTGACCTTCGCAGCGGGAGACGCGACGACCTCGGTCCCGGTCACGGTGGGCACGCAGGTGACGGACGTTGTCGACTTCGGCGACCTCGACGCCTTCTCCGACCAGACGGCGCGAGCGACCGGGGCGTTCTCCGCCGGCGCGCCCACCGAGGACGGGCATCCGTCGGTTCAGCTGAAGTACGACTTCACTCAGTCCACTGCCACACGCGGCTACTACCTCATCAGCGACGACCCGGTCACAGTCGAGGGCAACACGCTCGCGTTCGAGATGATGGTCCGCGGCGACGGGACCGGCGCCTGGCCGCGACTGCAGGTGCGCGGGGCGGACGGCGTTGTCACGAACCTGGACGGCGATCATCTCACGTTCGAGGGATGGCAGAAGGTCCGGTTCACGGTGCCGGCGGGTCTGGCGCAGCCGCTCACCTTCGAGCGCATCCGCATCATGGAGACCCGACCGGGCGCACGGTACACGGGTGACATCGCGGTCGCAGGGCTGCAAGCCATCGCGACGCCCGAAGCCGCACCCGCCCAGGACGCGACCGTCCACGACCCGGCCCTGCTGGCGACCGGCAGCGTCGAGGATCGCCCGCAGAACATCGCGGTCATGAGCGATGCCCAGTTCGTCGCGGCGGCTCCGGACAGCGACGCGGTTGCAGGCGCACGCCGCACTCTGAAGGAGATCCAGGAGGCAGAACCTGACCTGCTGGTCATCAACGGTGACTTCGTGGATGAGGCGTCCCAGGAGGACTTCGCGCTCGCGCAGAGGATCCTCGACGAGGAGTGGACGGCAGACATCCCCTACGTGTACGTGCCGGGCAACCACGAGATCATGGGTGGGGAGATCGCGAACTTCGAGGACGCGTTCGGCAGCGCCTC
>DWZY01000210.1 GCA_019117325.1 Candidatus Brevibacterium intestinigallinarum | reverse complement strand
GTCGTCGGCCGGCTGGGTGGCAGGGTCCTGCTGGGATCCGGCGTCGGCCTCGGCGGCTTCGGAACCGGCCTCCATGCGGGCGGTGAGGATCTCGCGGGCGGACTCGCGGTCGATGCGCTCGCCGTATTTTGGAGTCAGCGGGGACGCTGCGATGGCGGCCTCCAGGTCCGCGGCCGGGACGGGGCCGATCTGCGACTCCGGCGCGCGCATGCGGGTGGCGGCGACCGGGGTGGGCGCGCCGTCCGGGTCCATGACGGTGACGACGGCCTCGCCGGTGCGCAGCGTGGTGAGTACCTCCTCCAGGTCGTAGGCGCTGGTGGGGAACGTCTGGACGGTCGCGCGCAGCGCCTTCTGGTCGTTGGGGGTGTGGGCGCGCAGCTGGTGCTGGACGCGGGACCCCAGCTGGGCGAGGACGTCCTCGGGGACATCCTTGGGGGTCTGAGTCACGAAGAAGACACCCACGCCCTTCGAGCGGATGAGGCGGACGGTGCGGGTGACGGCGTCCAGGAAGGCCTTCGACGCGTCCGCGAAGAGCAGGTGCGCCTCGTCGAAGAAGAAGACGAGCGACGGCTTGTCCGGGTCGCCCACCTCCGGCAGGTCCTGGAACAGGTCCGCCAGCAGCCACATGAGGAATGTGGAGAACAGGGCGGGGCGGTCCTGGAGGTCGGCCAGCTCGAGCATCGTGATGATGCCGTGCCCGTCCTCGGTGGTGCGCAGCAGGTCCGCGGTGTCGAAGGCGGGCTCGCCGAAGAAGTCCTCGCCGCCGGCGGCCTCCAGCTGCGCGACCTGGCGGAGGATGACGCCCAGCGTCGCCGCCGAGGCCCCGCCCAGGGAGCGGAAGTCCTCCTTGCCCTCGGGGGAGTCGAGGTGGTTGAGGACCGCCCGCAGATCGGACAGGTCCAGCAGGGCCAGGCCCTCCTTGTCCGCGAAGTGGAAGATGAGCGAGAGGACGGACTCCTGCGTCTCGTTGAGGCCCAGCACCTTCGACAGGAGCAGCGGGCCGAAGTCCGTCACCGTCGCCCGCAGCGGCACGCCCGTGCCGATCCCTCCCAGGGATGCGAACTCGACGGGGCAGCCGCGGCCGGTCCAGTCCTGGCCGATCGCCTCGGTGCGCTCGGTGAGCTTGGGGTTCGCCTGACCCGCGGCACTCATGCCGGTCAGGTCGCCCTTGATGTCGGAGGCGAAGACGGGGACGCCCGCGCGGGACAGCTGCTCCGCCAGCACCTGCAGCGTGACGGTCTTGCCGGTGCCGGTCGCACCCGCGATGAGCCCGTGGCGATTCAGCATGCCCAGCGGCAGGCGGACGGGAGCATCCGGGACGGGATCAGTGGGCGTCAGGGCGACACCCACCTCGATCGCGGGCTCGTCGAAGGCGTAGCCGGCGCGGATCGCATCGACGGCCGGGGTGGAAGCGGCGGCCTCGGCAGGTGCCGCGTCCTCGGCAGGTGCTGCGGCCTCGGCGGGTGCGGCGGACTCGGACTGCGGGGTCTCGGGCGAGGAGCTCATGATCGCCATTCTGGCACGTCAGCCGCATAAGCTGAGGGCATGATCGAGCCTTCCACCAGCGGATCCTCCGACAGCCCCCGTGACCAGGTGTTCTCCGCCCAGGAGGTGACCCGGTTCGCGGCCCTCTTCTCCCAGTTCATCACCACGATGCAGTCGCATACCGATGCGAATGGGGCGAATGAGCTCGTCGACCTGCTGGACGCGCACCTGGGTGCGTCCGCGAAGCGGATGGAGCCGGTGGGTGCTGCGTACCCGCGCTGGCGGTGGGCGGATGTCGACCTCGCGCTCGACACGCTGCTGCCGGGGGAGCCCGTGGGCGTGACCGGATCGCACACGGAGTCTCTGGGCGACCTCATCGAGGACACCTTCGGCAATTACGGCCCGGGCGCGGTCCAGCGCAGCGCCTTCCCCAGCGGTCACGGCGCCGTCCGCTACGTCGCGATGAACGCGCTGCGGCTGGCCCGCTTCGAGGGCGAGCCCGTCGTCGCGTACGCGCACGGCGAGGACATGATGGGCGATGAGTCCGGCATGCAGATCGAGGTGCTCACCGCGGATCCGGCACTGTCCCGGCGCGTGCTGGCCGCACTCGACGCCGCGATCGTGAGTGATTCCGGTCTGCGCGGGCAGATCGTGAGCTTCACGATGCCCGGCATGCACTCGCCGGACGGGCAGCCCGGCCTCGTCTTCCACGAGCGCCCCGCGCTCACGGCGGAGGACGTCATCCTGCCGGTGGGGCGCCTCGAGCGGATCCGCGGCACGGTGCTGGGGATGTCGGAGGACGCGGCGCACCTGCGGGCCGCCGGCCAGCACCTGTCGCGCGGCGTCCTGCTCTACGGCCCGCCGGGGACCGGGAAGACGCACACGGTGCGCTACCTCCTGTCGCAGGCGCCGGACACGACGGCGTTCATCCTCCAGGGCTCGTCGCTGGGGCTCATCCGGCAGGCGGCGGAGACCGCCCGGCAGCTGCAACCGGCGATCATCGTGCTGGAGGACGCGGACCTCGTCGCCGCCGACCGCGACTTCTCCGAGGGCGAGCGCCCCGTCCTCTTCGAGGTCCTCGACGTCATGGACGGCCTGGACGATGACGCGGACATCGCGTTCGTCCTCACGACGAACCGCGTCGATGTGCTCGAGGAGGCGCTCGCCCTGCGTCCGGGCCGCATCGACCTGGCCGTCCCGATCCCGCTGCCCAGCGCTGCGCTTCGCGCGCGGCTGTTCGCCCGGTCCAGTCGGGAGCTGCCCGTCACCGCTGCTGGATGCGAGGCCGCCGCCGAGGCCGCCGCCGGTACCACTGGCTCGTTCCCCAAGGAGGCCGTCCGGCGGGCAGTGCTCGACGCTCTGGCAGACGGGGAGCCGGTCGACGATGCGCGGCTGGTGGCCTCGGTCGTCGCTCTTCGCGCTGAGGGCGAGGAGCTGCGCGCCGCGATGGCGGAGGACGCGGCTGCGGAGTGGGACGAGGACTTCGACCCGGACGACGAGGGGGAGTGGGACGAGGCGGGGGTCGCCCCGGACGACGAGGGGAAGTGGCCCACGGAGGGCGACGACGGCCTCGGCGGTGGAGGTCTTTCGGACGACGACCAGCTGGATGATGAGCTGCTGGAGGATGGATTGTCGGGCGAGGACCTGCTGGATCTCGACCTCGAGGACGACTGAGGAGGCACGTGGAGACGGTCGATGTGGTCGTCATCGGGATGGGGCAGGCGGGCCTGTCCGCCGCCTATCACCTGGCCAGGCGGGGCTACGAGCCCGGGCGGCGGATGCTGCTGCTCGACGCTAATCCCGGGCCGGGAGGGGCGTGGCAGCACCGGTGGCCCAGCCTGACACTCAAGACTGCGAACAGGGTCAACGATCTGCCCGGGTGGGGC
>DWZY01000209.1 GCA_019117325.1 Candidatus Brevibacterium intestinigallinarum | reverse complement strand
TGCGCGTTCCGCTGGCGCGTGAGGTCGAGAGTGTAGGAGCGCAGGTCGAACGCATCGGTGCGGGGTGGTTCGGACTGCGGGGCGCGGGCGTTCGGCTGCGTTCCGGTCAGGACGCGCAGATCCCAGTCCGCCCGCGCCGGTCCCGTCAGCGTGACGGCGGTGGGTCGCCCCGTCGCGGTGTACTCCGTTCGGATGACGAGGTGCGACTGCTGTCCCATCCACGTCGCCAGCCCGGTGAGGCGAGCGCTGGTCTCCCACGGCAGCGCCATGGTCTGGTGGACGGTGTACGTGCCGTCACCCCCGACCGTCATGACGGCAGCCTCCTCCCCCGCCTCCACCTGCATGACAGCCGCGGTGTCGGCGGAGTCCGTCCGTGGACTGAGTCCCACGGCCTCGGCTCCGGCCAGGACCGCGTCTGCCTGCCCCTCAGCAGTGGGACCCCAGACCTTGTCGATCGCCCGGGACTCCGCGGGGTTGCGGGCCACGAGCCAGCGCAGGGCGTCCTCGCCCGCGGGGAAGCGGTGGGACTCGAGGCCGTCCCCGGCCCGGGCCACGACTCCCGCGGTGCCGTCCGCGAAGTACCGGAGCCCCACTCGACCCGGAGCGACCTCCTCGAAGTACACGGGGGTCGCCGCCTGACCACTCACCCCCGAGCGCGTGTCCGCGGTGCACGAATCGGTCATGAGCGCAGCCGCCTGGCACGCACCGACTGTGTCGCATGCCTGCGCCTGCAGCGCGAATCCCACGCGCGGCGCAACCGGCAGGATCGCAGCGCACACGGCGGCGAGTACACCCGCAGACCCCAGCAGTGCTCCCTGCCAGCGTCCGAAGAGCCTCATCACCCCTGATCGGCTGTCGTGTCGCCGGCGCCCGCTGCGGGAGCATCGGACCCGCCGCCCAGTGCGGCGACATCCACATCCCACGTCCCGCTGTCCGCGATCCGCAGCGTCAGCTCGTCCCGCTCGAGCACCTCTGCGGGGAAGTAGGAGAACATCGGGGACGTGCCGGCGTATCCAGCCCGGTCCGTGCCTGCGCCCTCCGTGCACAGGCACCCGGTGGCCTCTGCACTGACCGGCAGGAACTGCTCACCGGTCTCCTCGTCTATGAGGGTGACGCGGGACCCCGACGGGAAGCCGGACTCCCCGTACTCGTTCACGCCGAAGTGCAGGTGCTCGCGCAGCTGCGTCGTCCCCAGGAACAGCGTCGGCTTCGGCGCGTCCGCCGCATCAGCCAGCGCGAACGCGTAGTCCAGGCGGGCGTAGTCCCCATCGGCCTCCAGCCCGCGCAGGTCGATCCGCAGATCAGTCTTCTCCCCGCGTTCTCCCGGCTGCGCCAGGATCGCCGAGGCCCGTGCACCATCCGCCGTGTCCGTCTCCTCCATCGGGGGCGCGTCGAGCAGTTCCTCACCCGTCTCGATCGAGGTGTCCGCGTCGTCAGCCGGGTCGTACTCGAAGGACACCCGACGATTCTGCTTCCGGTTGTCGTCGATCGGGTTCCCTGCAGCGTCCGTGTTCGGCACGAGCGGCTGGGTCTCCCCCCGCCCCTCCGTCGTGAGGGTCACGTCATCGCCGTCGAGCTCGTCCGAGAGGAAGTCCTCAACCGCCTCCGCGCGCTCCTCCGACAGCGTCTGGTTGTAGGCCTCCTCGCCCTGGTCATCCGTGTGCCCGACGATCCGGACCTCCTGGCCGGAGGCGGTGTCCCGCAGGGTCTCGGCCGCGTCCTCGAGCACGTCCTCACCGTCCGCGGAGATGTCGCTGGAGTCGACGTCGAACAGGACGTCCGAGGTCACGGACAGCTCAGGGCCGGACTCCCCGGAGGAGAGGCTGGAACCAGTGACGGACCGCACCCGCGTGCTGAGCGGCGTCACGGTGCGTCGCGCTGAGTCACTCCCGTAGGTCGACGTCGGGTCGCCCTCGAAGGTCGCGACGTCTGCCGCGGCATTGTCGAACTGCTCCCCCTGCGTCACCGGCACGGGCGGGGTGGGTGCTGCGTACTCCCCGAGCATGACCCGGACCTCACCGGAGGAGGGAGCGGGGAAGTCCAGCCAGAACAGCTCCACGTCGTCGGGCTGAGCGGTCTCTGCCTCATTCCGACTGCTGACCTTCGAGCACACGCAGTCAGCACGCCGCGCGAGGCTTCCCGGCTCCGTCTCCTCGCTCTGGAGCGGCTCGATGAGTGTGCCTGCCTCCTCGTCAACGAGACGCACCCAGGGAGCGGTGGCATGCGTGTCCAGCCCCGAGGCGATCGAGCGGGATCCCAGAGACGCGCCCTCCGTGGGCCGCAGCCACGCTCCCACGAGGCGCACCGTCTCTCCGTCGCTGTCGACGGACAGGACCTGGGCCCGGCCGGTCGCCAGGTGCTCGTCCCCACCGATAGCAACCGGGACCGTGAGGTCCACGGCCGCGAGGGGGTCGGGCAACCGCTCGTCGGTCCAGAACCCATCGACCTCGACGATCCCGGCCTGCGGCTGCTCCTCCGCGCCTCCACCGCCCCCGTCCTGGCCGCCGGACCCCTGCTGCGGACCGGTGCAGCCCACCGCCAGAAGCAGTGCCGCAGCCGTGAGTGCGGGGTACGTGACGGAGCGCAAGCGCACGGGGAGTTCCTCTCGAAGCCGATGGCTCCGCAACCGCAGAGCACGAACATCGGTAAACCTAACAGGCATGAATCAGCACCAGCAACAGTTCACGCGCCATTCATGAATGCGCAATACTGTGGACATGAAACCATTTCCAGACAATGTGGTTTTCAATCACATCACGCCCGCAGGCCCATCTTCGTGCCCACCCGAATGCGGCCGCGATCACTCCGGGCGGAGCCCTTCATGACGAGTCGCCCGAACGGCGACGGCCCCAGGACCCAGCGCACTGGGCCTTGGGGCCCAGTGCGACCTGATCGCGCCCCTGAACTCCGAGTGAACACCCTCTGTCCTGCGACGATATCGACCCACCGCTCAGCAGGCGTCGGGCTACAGTGATGCGCGGACACAGCCGCCGCACCGACGATCCCGCTGTCCGCGACCACGCGTCGACGGCTGGATGACGACGGGCCGGCAGTCGCAGGAGAACAGTCGGAAGCAGCACCGAGATCGGATTGTGATAGTGGCAGGACGAGACACCGCTCCCCTGAGAGCCGATCGCATCGTGCGATTCGATGGGCATTTCTTCACAGCATTGGATGCATTCCAGAATGCTGCGGAAGAACCCGTTCTCTTCGTGACAGATTCCAGCGATCCCGATGCTTCCACGTCGATCGGCCGGGCACGCGCGGGGACCGTCGTCTCGCAGGCGCTCATCCACCGCAGCGACCTGGGCCCGCTGGGCCGAACCGTCCTGTCCCGCATCGCTGCCGCGCTGTCGCAGCAGACTGATCCGGGCACCGTGCTCGCAGTGCTCGCCGAGGTCGAGGCGCAGACGCGCTCCTTCGTGCTCGTCGACTCCCCGGCGAAGCTCAATCGGCCGGCACCCAGCCTCTGGCAGCACGCGTGGGGTCTGCTCCCCGGCACCTGCTTCCTGGGCGAGCTGGGCGCGAAGGTCACCGCGATCGGTCGTCGAGGTCTGCCGCACTCGCTGAAGGACTCACTGCGGATGCCCGACTCCGTCCTCTACACCGCGGGACCGCAGCAGCTGTCGGCCACACGAGGCACCGCCCTCGAGCAGATCATCGAAGCGGTCCGCCCGCAGCAGCACGTCGTGGAGACTCCGGACCTGGAGGAGTCGACTCGCTGGTGGGGTCCCGCCCGCCCTCTCGAACTCTGTGCGCTGCCCCGCGACATCGCGGCGATCACGCACGCAGTCCGCAGCAGCGGCGTGCGATGCCCCTGGTGCGGTGTCATCGCGTCCGGTGCTGCCTGCACCGTGTGCGGCTCCGCACTGCTGGGGCAGGCACCAGCGGTCGGTGCGGCACATGCGGTGCCCGCTGATCCGTCACGGGCGCTGCAGCCCGCGCACACCCCCGCACCGTCGATCACCGAAGGACAGCCCGCATGAATCCCAAGCAGAGGCGCGGCGCCATCACGCTCATCATCGCCGCCATCGGGGCGATCGCCGTCTTCCTGGGCGTCGTCGCCTATGTGGGATCCGTCAGCGCCGAGGTCGGGCCGCGCGTGACCGTCTACCGCGCTGCGACGGACATCGGCACGTACCAGGCGATCGACCCGGAGGACGACGTCGAGGAGGTCGAGCTGCCGCAGAAGTACGTGACGGAGCAGATGGTCACGACCCTCGATCAGCTCGCCGGTCAGAAGGCGCGCACCGCGATCTCATCCGGCGCGATCATCCAGTCCGACTCGCTCACCCCGGTCTCTGCCCTGGAGGACGGAGAGCGGGAGATCACGATCAACTTCGACTCCGCGCAGGGCATCAACGGTCGCGTCCAGCCGGGCGACACCGTCGATGTCGTCGCAGCGTTCGCACGGGACCGCGAGGACCAGGCCGGCGCCGCCGACTACCGGCGGGCGGACATCCCCTACAACGTCGCGGGCATGCTCGTGACGAACGCCGAGGTCATCGCGGTGGGTCAGCCGACTGCCATTGAAGGACTGAGTGGGGGCCAGGCCGCGGGCCAGGCAGCTCTCGAGGGTGTCGCCGAGGTCGTCGCCGTCACGTTCGCGGTTCCTGTCGAGGATGCGACCCGACTGTCCTACGGCGAGGCCTTCGCCGTGTCGATGCGGCTCATGCGGTCCGGCAACAACGAGACGGGGTCGCAGGTCGCAGATGACGACAAGTCCTTCGAGGACCCGGATCTCTCCCCCGTCCTGGGCTCGACCGGCAGCAACTGAGGGAGGAACCCCATCATGACGACCGCACTCATCCTGAGCTCCGACGAGGAGCGCGCGTGGCAGATCCGCGAGGCACTCGCCGCGGCGGACGTGGAGATCGGCCAGGTCTTCGCGACGTCCCACACCCTGCTGCACCGCCTCGCGCAACCACAGGACGCGCGCCCCGACCTCCTCATCGTCGACGAGAACTCGACACCCATGAACCAGTGGGATCTCATCCGCGAGCTGGGAATCCGGCATCCCACCGCCGCCGTGCTCGCGGTCGTCACGGACCCGCAGCCAGAGGACTACGCATCCGCCCTGTCGAACGGTGCGCGCGGCGTCATCCGCTACCCCCTGTCGTACGAGGAGATCGCCTCGCTCGTCGAGTCCGCGGTGGGCTGGTCGTCACTGCTGCGCGAGGCAGTCCGTGCTCCCCAGACCTCTGCCGTCCGCGGCGGCCGCATCATCGCCGTCGCGGGAGCGAAGGGCGGGACGGGTTCGTCCACCGCCGCGCTCCATCTGGCGCTGACCGCGGTGGAGGAGGGATCGCAGAAGCAGGTCGTGCTCATCGATCTGGACCTCCAGAAGCCCGACCAGTCCGTCCTGCTGGACATCCCGCGCTCCCGCGAGCTCACCGACCTCCTGCCCGTCATCGAGGAGCTCACCCCGCGGCACCTCGAGGACGTCCTCTTCACGCACGCCGGCGGGCTGCGCCTGCTCCTGGGCCCCCGCAACGGCGAGCAGGGCGAGCTCGTCACGGAGTTCGCCGCCCGTCAGATCATCAGCATGCTCGCGACCCGCTCAGACCTGGTCATCATCGACCTGGGATCGACCATCGGCGAGGCCGGAGCCACGGCGCTGGAGATGGCCGATGACATCCTCATCGTCTCGACCCCGGACGTCCTGAGCCTGCGTGGGGTCCACCGTCTGACAGAGCTCTGGGACCGCCTGGGCATCCGGGCGGAGGGGAGCACGCGGGTGCTCCTCAACCGGGTGAGCCGCCGGAACGATCTGAGCCCGGACGCGGCACGGAAGATCGTCCGACAGCCCGTGCTCGACGCGGTGCTGCCGGACGATCCCACGAGCCTCGAGGCGGCCGTCAACCGGCGTGACCCCGCGCTCGTGTCCGCCGCGTGGAAGAAGGACCTGCAGACCCTCTCGCAGGAGCTCGGCACGATCCCGCCGCCCTCCCTGAGCTCAGCACCCCGCAGCAGGCGACTGTCGAAGAAGAGCCCCTCCACTGCCTCCTCCGCGAACGCGGACGCCTCTGCACCGCCCACTGGGCACGCGCCGGTGTCCGAGGCGGGACAGGATCGACCACGAGCCGCGGTCGACGGTTGGCCGGACGAGGAGATCCCGCCCCCACCGCCGTCAGCACCGCCGCAGGCAGTGGAGGACCCGACAGCCCCGAGCGGACGCCCGCTGGGGCCCCGGCGCCTGCAGCGCTCGCGGGCGGAGCGCGGTGCCGTGAGCATCGAGACCCTGGGCATCGTCGGCCTCTTCGCCGCCATCGCCGCGATCGCCTTCCAGATGGTGCTCGTGGGAGTGACGTTCGTCCTCGCCGCACATGCGGCGAACGAGGGGGCGCGCGCAGCCGCCGTGGGCAACGACCCGGTCAGCGCTGCGGTCAGTGTGACGCCCGACGGCTGGTCCGACGACATGTCCGTCACGACTGAGACCGGTCGCGTCCGCGTCGAGATGGCCTCGCCGAGCCTCATCCCCTCGGTCGATGCCTTCGCCTTCACCATCCCGGCCAGCGCCGGAGTCGTCGAGGAGCCACGATGAAGACCCCCGCACGCAGCACGGGCCGGGCAGTCCGCGCTCGCCTCCGCACCGCGATGTCCCGGCAGCGGCCGGACTCCGGCGTTGTCAGCATCGAGTTCCTGGGCACGGCCACGCTCCTGCTCGCAGCGGGTCTCATCGCGCTGCAGCTCATGCTGGCGATGCATGCGATGTCCCAGGCGAACTCCGCCGCACGCAACGGCGCGCGCTCCGAGGCGATCAGCGTGGGAAGCGGCACCGCCGCTGCGCACGCCGCGGTGAGCGAGTCCCTGCGCGAGGACACCCGCGCGCACTGCTCCGGCCTCGACGACATCACGTGCGTCGTGGAGATCGACATGCCGATGCTGGGCGTCGACTGGGTCCAGGACCTCGTGCCCGCAGTCACTGTCTCCCGCACCGCTCACTTCAAGCGGACGGAGGTCCTCTGATGGCGCTGCTCAGGCGCGTGCGGCCCACGCAGGACGACGAGTTCGAGTTCGGCAACGGTGAGGCGCTGACCGCCGAGCAGTCCGCGGTTCGCGAATACCGCCGGATGCTGCTGGACGAGATCGACATCGATGAGCTCAGCAAGTACGACGCGACACAGCGCCGGGTGCGCCTCGAGCGGGTCCTCAGCCATCTCATCTCCCAGTCCGGACCCGTCATGTCCGCCTCCGCGCGGCAGTCGCTCATCCGCCGCGTCGTCGACGAGGCGCTGGGTCTGGGTGTGCTGGAGCCGCTGCTGGCAGACCCGTCCGTCACAGAGATCATGGTGAACGGCCCCGAGGCCGTCTACGTCGAGCGGCGCGGTCGCCTGGAGCGGCTGGACATGTCATTCTCGAACACCGCGCAGCTCATGCAGACGATCGACCGGATCGTTGCGGGCGTCAATCGCCGGGTCGACGAGTCGTCGCCGATGGTCGACGCCCGCCTGCCCACCGGCGAGCGCGTCAACGTCATCGTGCCCCCGCTGGCGCTCGACGGGCCCACGCTCACGATCCGCCGCTTCCCCACTCCGTTCGCCCTCGACGACCTCATCGCGAAGGGATCACTGGATACCGCGTCGCGCGACTTCCTCGTCTCCTGCGTTCGCTCCCGGTTCAACATCGTCGTCTCCGGCGGCACCGGCACGGGCAAGACGACGATGCTCAACGCCCTCTCCGGCCTCATCCCGGACTCCGACCGGATCGTCACGATCGAGGACTCCGCGGAGCTCCAGCTGCAGCAGCCGCACGTCGTCCGACTGGAGTCGCGCCCCGCCAACATCGAGGGCAAGGGGCAGGTCACGATCCGCGATCTGGTCCGCAACAGCCTCCGCATGCGTCCCGATCGCATCATCGTGGGTGAGGTCCGCGGCGGCGAGACGCTCGACATGCTCCAGGCCATGAACACGGGCCACGACGGCTCACTCGTGACCGTGCACGCGAACAACGCGGATGACGCCGTCTCCCGGTTGGAGACCCTCGCCTCGATGAGCGAGCTGCAGATCCCCTACGCCGCGCTGCGCGATCAGATCAACTCGGCGGTCGACCTCATCGTCCAGCTGACGCGCGGAGCTGACGGCTCGCGCAGGATCTCCGAGATCGCCGCCGTGACCTCCCGCAGTCGGGAGGAGTTCGCTCTCGCGCGGGTCCTCGAGTTCGAAGCCGATCCACTCACGGCGGACCGGCGCGTGACCGGTCGCTTCCGGTTCCACCCCGTGCCCTTCCACCTGGCCCAGCGGATGTGGCTGGCCGGTCACCCGCTGCCGGACAGTGTGCCGGTCATCCCCGACCCCCAGACCGGCCGAGCCCGCCCGGGAGTCGATTCGTGAGCATCGGCCTCCTGCTGCTCGTGACGGCCGCGGTCCTCCTGCTGGGGACGATCGGCGGCGCCTCCTACCTGCTGGGCACGTGGGAGAAGCGGTCGATCGTCCACCGCGAGCGCTCGCTGCTGCGCCGCCGCGGCATCCGCGCCGCGGTCTTCGAACCGCTCGACCGCCTGCTGCTGCGGATTCCCCTGGTGCGGCGCCTCAGCGCACTCATGGTGCAGGCCAACGTCCGGTCGATCCGCGTGAGCGAGTTCCTGGTTGCCTGTCTCTTCATCAGCCTCGTCGTGACTGCCGGGATGGGCCAGATCATGGCGCTCCACTGGTCCGTGGTCCTGGGACTGGCCTCGGCTGCGGGGCTGGTCTACGGCCTCACCCTGCTCCACCAGCGGCAGCGCGAGCTGCTCATCGCGCAGCTGCCGGAGTTCTCCCGCATCCTCGCCTCGACCACAGGTGCGGGCCTGTCCGTGCAGACCGCACTCGCGATCGCGGGCGACGAGCTGCCGGACCCGGCGGGGCGCGAGATCACCCAGATGTCGCGCGAGCTGGACCTGGGCACACCCCTGGACATCGCGTTCGAGCGGCTGCAGGAGCGCATCCCCGGACGCGACCTGGGCGTCCTCGTGTCCACCCTCGTCATCTCCCACCGCTCCGGCGGCTCGCTCATCACCGCGCTGCGCGACCTCTCCTTCACGCTGGAAGAGCGGAAGGAGACCGCCCGCGAGGTCCGCACGCTCGTCGCGGAATCCAGCTACACCGGTTACATGGTCGCGGGGATGGGCGTCGTCCTCCTCTGCCTGCTCATGTTCCTCAACGACTCCGTCCTCTACAACATGACGACCACGGTCGTCGGCCAGCTGGCGCTGCTCATCGCCGGCGTCGGCTACGCGGTGGGGATCGTCCTCATCCACCGGATGACGCGGGTGAAGCTGTGATCGCACTCGCTCTGGGACTCGCGGCGCTGGCCGTCGTCGTCACCGCACTCCGGGGAGTGCGACTGCTGCGCACCGACCCCCTGGCGGAGCTGAGCGAGCAGGACCGTGGCCTCATCCGCGATACGGTGCGGGCGAAGAAGTCCGATGACGGGCCCATCAGCCGGCTGGCGGGCACGGTCGGACGCGAACTCGCACCGCTCCTGGGTGATGGCTACCGCCGCTTCATGACCGCGAAGATCGTCGAATCCGGTCGCGCGGATCACGCGGACTTCACCCAGTTCATGTCGATGAAGTCGAGGCTCGCGCTCTTCGGCGCCATCCCGGCTCTGCTCATCTGCCTCTACCTCCACTACTGGCTCGCCGGCCTCGGCTTCGTCGTGGTCCTCTTCTTCATCCCGGACATCGCCCTGTGGTCGAAGGCGTCCGAACGGCAGGAGCAGATCGAGGACGAGCTGCCCGACTTCCTCGACGTTCTCGCCGTCACCGTCTCTGCCGGTCTCTCGTTCCGCGGCGCGCTGGAGCGCGTCATCGAGCGCTCCGACGGGCCGCTGACCGAGGAGATGCGCCTGACGCTCCGACAGATGGACGTGGGCCAATCGCGCACGGAGGCGTTCCAGGACCTGCGCGCCCGCACGCGCTCCGAATCGCTCGAGTCGTTCATCACCGCGCTCCTCCAGTCGGAGGAGCTGGGCGCACCGCTCACGGACGCGCTCAACCAGATCGCGCTGGACATGCGACGCGTGACAGCCCAGCGCGCCCGGCAGAAGGCCGCGCGAGCGAACCCCAAGATCTCTGCCGTTGTCTCCCTCGTCATGGTCCCCGCCACGATGATCCTGATCGGGGTCGGCATGTTCTTCGCTGTGGACATCGACTTCGGCGAACTGTTCGGGAATCTGCAGCAATGATGACGACCTTCCCGCACCGGTCCCCCTGGGCGCCCGGACAGGTGCTCATGCAGGCCGGCAAGGTCGTCCTCTTCATGCGCCTGCTCTGCAGCCTGCCCGTCATCCTGTCCTGGGCGGATGCCGCACCCTCCTCCTTCGAGATCGTGCTCGTCTGCATCACGACGGCGATCAGCCTGCTGCTGATCCTCGCGTGGTCCACCGTCATCCCCTTCGTCATGCGGCACCCCTCCACCGTCATGGCCGACGTCTGTCTGTCCACCGCTCTCGTCGCGGCGGGAGGCACGGACTCCTCCTACGTCGCCTACCTGTTCTGCGGCGCGCTGCTGGTGGGCATGCTGTTCGACTCCCTGCTCCGCTACACCCTGGCCGCGCTCATCATCTCGGCGTTCCTCGCCGTCGTGGCACTCAGCCCCGGCGGTCTCAGCGCCACGACCGGGATCGGCACAGTGTCGCTGTGGGCGATCATCATCACGGTCCTCGTGTGCGTCCACATGGGTGCGGTCCTGCGCACGCTGCAGTGGCGGGTTGACGCGGCGATGGAGATCGCGGCTCAGAACTCGCGCGACGCCGCGCTGGGCGAGGAGCGCACGCGGCTGGCTCGCGAGCTCCATGACTCCCTCACGAAGACACTCGTGGGGATCGGGCTGCAGGCGACGGCACTGCGGATCACGCACCCCGACACCGCGGACACCGCGAGCACGATCAACTCGGCTGCCCTGGCCGCTGTCGATCAGTCACGGACGATCCTCAAGGGGCTGCGGGACGGCGCGGACACGTGCATGGCGGAGTCCCTGCGCAGCGCGCTCGAGGAGGTGGGGACGCTCTATGGGATCGAGGTCCGCACGGAGATCTCCGCACAGCCGGCTTCTGCGTCCGACCCGGCCGTCTACGCCCTCCGCAAGATCGCGGAGGAGGCGGTCATCAACGCCGCGAAGCACAGCGGCGCCGCGACGGTCGATGTAACCGTCACGAGCCTGCCCGGGCGGCTGGTCGCCACTGTCCAGGATCGCGGCACCGGGATGCACCGCAGCGCCTCATCCGGCGGGGTGGGGCACTACGGCCTCACCGGCATGCGCGAGCGCGCCGCCGCGATCGGCGGGCGCGTCGAGATCGCGTCCAGACCCGGCACCGGCACCACCGTCACCATCACCGCACCGCTTGAAGGAGCAGTTCAGCATGACTGAGAGACCATCGGACGGACCGCTGCGGATCCTCATCGCGGATGACAATTCCGTCGTGCGCGTGGGACTCGAGCACATCATCCGAGCGCTCGAGGGATTCGAGCTCGTCGCCTCCGCCGCGAACGGCGCCGAGGCGATCGAGCTGGCGCGGACGACGCACCCGGACGTGTGCCTGCTGGACGTGCGCATGCCGGGTGCGGACGGCGTCACCGCAGCCCGCACCCTCTCCCAGAGCAGCACCGTCGTCATGCTCACGCACAGCGACGAGCCCGAGGTGATCCGCTCCGCCCTGGCCGCAGGCGCGCAGGGCTATGTCGTGTACAGCGAGCTCGAGGTGGACGCGCTCGTCCACAACCTGCGCTCCGTCGTCGCGGGCTCTCTTCTCGTCTCGAAGACTGCCGCGGGCGCCCTCCTGACCGCGCCGCCCCTCGACGACCCCTCTGCCGAGGCCGTTGCGAGCACCGTCGACGGTCACCTGCCGGACGTACAGGATGCGATGCCCGAGGTCTCCGTGCCTCCCGCTCCCCGCACCGCGTCCAGCCGGGTCGCGAGTCGCAGTGCAGGGGGCACGGCACCGTTCAGCCTCTCGGCCCGCGAACGAGAGATCATGGATCTCATCGCGGAGGGGCTCACGAACCCGGTCATCGCCTCGACGCTGTTCCTCAGCGAGAAGACCGTGAAGAACCACGTCAACCACATCTTCGCGAAGCTCAACGTGGCCACTCGTGCTGAGGCCGTGAGCGTCTGGCTGCGCACCGTCGCGCTGACACCGTGATGCCCACCGGCCCTCGTCTGGGCCCGTGTGCCCTGGTCGGCGCGGCTGCCGATCACCATGCTGGTGTCGCACGTCCCCTGGTCTGCGCGCGCCGCAGGCCCGCAGGACGCGCATCCATCCGTCGCAGACTCTCGAGAGGACGAGCGGTGAGCAACCCCCGCACATACGTCGCACGACTCCGCAGACGGGCGGAGTGCGACCCGGAATCCGGACAGGTCGCGGTGGGCGTCCTCCTCACCGCACTCATGGTCATCGCGGCCACCTTCGCCTTCATGGTGTTCGCCGAGGCGGTCGATCTGCGCGGCAGCACACGGAAGGGCGCCGATTCCGCGGCGACCGCCGCAGCGGAATCGGCCCGATCAACGTGGATCGAGACGTGGCTCCGTGCCCAGCGGTCCGCGCCGGTGGGCGCGCCCGAGGACGGGCTGTACGACGATCGCGCACCGGGCGACGATCGCGTGCACGAGGACGATGACCGCGACTTCGAATACACCTACAGCGCCCCTGAGCCGTTCTGGGGCATGGCGGCGGTGGCGGCTCAGCCGACGGCAGCGACGTATGCCTCTCGCAACGACGGCGGCACTCTGACGAAGTACCTTCCCGAAGGCGGGAATCGCATCTCCGTCTCCGTCCACCGCGGCAAGGACACCGCCAGCCCCCAGGCGGATCGCTTCGTCCCGCACCTGGGAGGAACCTCGTCCGCAACGGCTCAGGTCATCACTCCCCCGGGTCTCACCTGCATCCCCCTCCCCAACGGGACGTGGAGCTCATGGACCCTGCAGTGCACCAGTGCGAAGGGCACTGCGACCGCGGTCTACGAGGGCGCGATGCTGGTCTGGTGGGATCAGCGGGCCTTCGAGAAGATGTACACGATCACGCTCGATCGCTGAGATCGCGCTGTCGAGGGGCCGGTCGTCCACGGGGACGGCCGGCCCCTCGACTGTCTGCGCGTGCCTGTGTCCAGTCACTCCACCATCCGCCCGCCTGCCCCTGGGCCCGTGGTCTCCTCCGCGCACATGGGCACAGCGTGCGGCCCCAGGGCCCTGTCCGGGCAGGCGGAGCGGCGGAAGAGTAGGGGTCACAAGGTTCGGACAACCCAGCGGGCCTGACACCACAGCGAAAGGAATCGCCATGAACAAGCTCCTCATGATGACGAACGACATCCGTAACCGCGCACAGGAAAAGGGCGCTGTCTCCATCGAGTACCTCGCGATCGCACTCGTCGTGGTCGTCGTGATCGGCATCGCGATCACCGCTGCCCAGGGCGCCGAGGGCACCCTGGGCGACCAGTTCAAGACGGCGATCGAGAACATCTTCGGCGGCGCCTGATCCGCAGGACTCGCTGACACCAGCGACCGAGGGGCCGGGAGGACACTTTTTCCTCCCGGTCCCTCGATGCATGCGCCCAGGTGGCGCCCCCTGTGATTCATGCCGCATTCTCTGCCCGTTCGCTCCAGGCGGCGTCGACTGCGATTGGATGTCCTCATGGCCCCCGCTCACCTTCCCCGCGCAGCGGCGCGCGCCGGCGCGCTCCTCGCCTCGCTCTCCCTGACCCTCACTGCCTGCACCGCCGCAGACGGGGACACGGATCCGCCGCCCGCACCGGACGCCTCGTCGGAATCAGCGGACGCACCACCCGCGATCGTCGAGGAGGACGGCTTCTACCGGTCGAACACGCTTCCGGATCCGCTGGCTGAACAGGCGGTCACGCTGCCCACGGAGACTGGGACGGGGAGCGCGAAGCTCCAGATCGTTTCGCTCGACTCGAACGGCGAGTTCGTCCGCCTCGTGGGTGCCTGGCTGCAGCCCGTCGACGGCGAGGGACTGACCTCGGACACCCTCACGAGCTCGGCGGAGAACGTGAGTCTGCGCCCCTGGGTGCGGCTCATCGACCGCGAGGCGGGCACGCTCCTCGAACCACTCCAGCACGACGGCGGCAGCGGCACCTTCGATCCCGGCGCGCCTGCGAACGTCACGGAGGCCGGGCCCGCCCAGGACACCGTCCACAAGACGCAGTGCGTCTGCTCCGCCGTCACGAACCTCTCGCCCAATGACCCGGCAAACGACCCCACGGAGCTCTTCTACCTCGACTTCCCGGCGCCTGCCAGCG
>DWZY01000208.1 GCA_019117325.1 Candidatus Brevibacterium intestinigallinarum | reverse complement strand
CCGGAGATCGCCGCACTGGCCTCGGGTCTCGTCTACACCGCGCGCCAGCAGGAGGCGTTCGGGCTGCCGCGCATGCCCACCGCCTCACTCGACGCCGCTGTCCTCGACGTCCACGGCCTCTGGCGGACCGTGTCCGAGCTCGAGACGACCGCCCGCCTGAGCCGGACACCGGAGCCGGACTTCGGCATCGGCCGCCTCATCTACCGGTGGACGGAGGGCGACTCGCTCACCGCGACCCTCAAGGGCGCGGGGATCGCCGCCGGTGACTTCGTCCGGTGGGCCAAGCAGACCCTCGACATCCTGGGCCAGATCGCAGACGTGTGCGAGCCCGCGACCGCGGTGCGGGTCCGGCGCGCTGCGGAGTCGATCCGTCGCGGCGTCGTCGCGGAGTAGTCCTCCCGCGTCGAGCGCACCTGCTGCGCGGGGCGGACAGCCCGCGCAGGCTGTCAGTCGCGGCGCATCCGCTTGACGACGGCCTCGAGGTCGGAGCCGAAGACGTTCTCCGTCGTGAGATAGGTCCACGTGGACGACGGGCGCTTGAGGCCGTGTGCGGGCAGGTCGAGGCCGTCGCCGTCCAGGTCGGCCTCCGCGAGCACCGTGTGCGCGCGCTCCAGAACGTCGTCCCAGAAGGTCGAGAAGGCCTCGATCGACTCGGCGTTGAAGGCCTCGTGCGGCTTCTCGCGCGCCAGCGTGCGCAGGTGGATGCCCTCCCGCAGGTCGTTGAGGAACGCGAGGTGCTCGACCCAGCGCTCGTCGACGGAGAAGAGCAGGACGTCGCGGATCGCGTCGTCCAGGACATCGACCGAGGCCGCATCCTCGAGCTCTGCGGTGCGCTCCTCACCCAGCAGCGCCCGGATCTCCTCCGGGCCCCGGGCGCCGGTGCGCACCTCGTCCCTGCGGTCGAGGACCAGCTGGCGCTGCTGGGCCACGAGCTCGTTGAACCGCCACGTGTCGCGGTGCACGGCCGTGTTCTCGCCCTCCGCCATGCGCTGCGCGTGCTCGACGAGCAGTGCTGCGCGCCGGGCGGTGATGAGTCCGGTCTCGTCGCCCTCCTCGAGGAACCGCTGCGCCTCCGGCACGCGGCTCATGAGCTCGTCCTCGAGGCTCGTGAAGAACACGGAGCTGCCGGGGTCGCCCTGTCGGCCTGCACGGCCGCGCAGCTGGTCGTCCAGCCGCGAGGACTCGTAGCGGCCAGCGCCGATGACCAGCAGGCCCCCGGCCTCGGCCACGGCGTCATCGCCCAGCCGGATGTCCGTGCCGCGGCCGGCCATCTGCGTCGAGACCGTGACGGCGCCGGCTTCGCCGGCGGCCGCGATGATCTGCGCCTCGCGCGTGTCGTCCTTCGCGTTGAGGACTTCGCAGTCGATGCCGCGCTCCCGCAGGCGGGTCGCGAGCGACTCGCTCTCCGCCACGGAGCGGGTGCCCACGAGCACGGGACGGTCGGCCGCGTGGGCGCGGGCGACCTCCTCGACGATCGCGCGCTCCTTCGACTCCTGGTACGTGAAGAGCCGGTCCGCCTCGTCGACGCGGATGACGGGCTCGTGGGAATCGACGGCGACGATCTCGAGCGAGTAGAACTCGCGCAGATCCTCGCCCACGGCGAGCGCCGTGCCGGTCATGCCGCAGACGCGGTCGTACGAGTGGATGAGCTCCTCGACCGTCATCTGGTCCAGGATCTCGCCGCTGGTCGACGTCTCGAGGCTCTCCTTGGCCTCGACGGCGGCCTGCAGTCCGTCCGGCCAGCGCTGCAGCTGGGCGACTCGTCCGCGGGAGGCGTCGATGAGCCGGATCCGGCCGTCGACGACGAGGTAGTCGACGTCGCGGTGGACGAGCATGCGGGCGTAGAGCGCGATGTTCACGGCGGCGAGCGTCTGGGCGTCGTCGCCGTAGAGATCGACCTCGAGCTGGCGCTCGACCTCGTCGATCCCGGTGGGGGAGAGGGAGACGGACCGGCGGTCCTCGCTCACCTCGATGTGGGTGTCCGCATCCAGCTGCGCGACGAGGCGCGCGATTCGGCGGTCCGCCTCCTCGCGCACGGTCGAGCCGGCCAGCACGAGGGGCACGCGGGCCTCGTCGATGAGGACGGAGTCCGCCTCATCGACGATGACGACGTCGCGGGCCTCGACGCGGATGTCCTCGTCCGGCAGGCGGAAGCGATCGCGGAGGACGTCGAAGCCGATCTCGGACACGGAGCCGTAGACGACCTCGGCCCGGTAGGCCTCGCGCCGCTGCGCATCCGTCCGGGCAGCGGACACGGAGTCGACGGAGACGCCCAGCAGCTCGAAGAGCGGTCCCATCCAGCGGGCATCGCGGACGGCCAGGTAGTCATTCACGCTCACGACGTGCACGCGGCGGCCCTGCAGGGCGTAGCCCGCGGCCGCCAGCGCGCCCACGAGGGTCTTGCCCTCACCCGTGAGCATCTGGACGACCGTGCCGTCGAGGAGCCCGACGAGTCCGCGCAGCTGCGTGTCGTAGGGCCGCTCGCCCAGTGCCCGCTCCGCGGCCTCGCGCACCAGCGCGGCGTAGCGGACCAGCTGGTCCTCCCGCCCGCCGGTCTCGAAGACGGTGCGTGCGGCCTCGGACAGGCCGGCGTCGTCGAGCGACGCGTACTCGTCGGCGTGCCGGTCGAGGTCGGCCTGCGCCCGGTCGAACCAGCCCACGCGCTTGTCCGCCTGCGCTCCTGGACGGTTGAGCAGTCGAGAGAGGAAACCCATGCGCGTCAGTCTAGGGGTTCGAGGGGCCAGTCCCCGTTCACGGTCGCTGAGGGTCTCCTGCGACGCAGGTACTCCTGGAGCGAGGCCGCCTGCGCCGCCTTCCACTCGACCTGGGAGGCGTGGAGATCATGGGGCGTCGCGTCCGCGATGGCGGGTGCGGCCGCGGCCTGTCCGAGCGCGATGAGACCGGCCGCACGCGCGTCCGCGAGGGCGTCGTGCGCGTCGTCCAGTGCGACCCCGTAGTGCTCCGCGACCGCGGTGAGGGTGCGGGGGCCCCGCCGGTACCGGTCGATCTGCCGGTCGATGACGAGGGTGTCGACGACCGGGGGCAGCTGCGCGAGGAGATCCTGCGGGGATCCCAGCATCCCCGCGCGGATCCCCTCGGCGGCGAGGACCGTGAGGTCGTAGACGATGTTGTGGCCCACGAGGACGCTGCCGTCCTCCCGCAGCCGGGTGACGGCCTCGAGGATCTGCGGGACGGCGATGGCGGCGGGCGTCCCCTCCGCGCGGGCGCGCTCGGTCGTGATGCCGTGCACGCGCTGCGACTCGATCGGGATCTCGATCCCGGGATCCACGAGCCAGGTGCGCGCGGGTCCCTCCGTCCCGTCGGTGAAGGGCACGAGCGCCGCGGAGACGATGCGTCCGGTGCGCGGGTCGACACCCGTCGTCTCGAGGTCGAATGCGCACAGGGCGCGCGTCCAGCCGTCCGGCGGCGGCGCAGTCCGCGGCTGCCCCGTGGGAGCCTGCCCGGTGGGTGCGTGCTCGGTGGGCACCTGCACGGTCGGCGGCAGTTCCTGGACACGCGTCGCCTGGGGACTCCCGGGGTCCCGCAGGGCCTCGAGGGCGCGGGCGATGGCCCGGTCGAGGCCCCACTCGGCTCCGAGTGCTGCGGCCCTCTGCGCGTCCGGGGCGCTGCCGGCGGCCGCGACGAACTCCGCGACCTCCAGATCGAGGAGGCCCTCCATGACCCGGGAGCCCGCGCGGACCGCATCGGCGTGCTCGACGATGCTCTGCCGGCGCAGATCGGACAGCCCGTGCTCCTTCGCACCGGCCTGAGCGGCGGCGATGATCTCCTCGAGCCCGCCGTATCCCGCGACGAGCTTCGCCGCGGTCTTCTCGCCGATCCGCGGCGCGCCGGGGATCCCGTCGGAGGGGTCGCCGCGCAGCGCGGCGAGTGCACGGTACGCGGTCCCGTCCGCCACGCCGTAGAGCTCCGGGAGATCCGCGGGCGACGTGGTCTCCCAGCGGCCGCCCGTGCGCGGGCGGTGGATGCGCACGCGCCGGCCGGGCTCCAGCAGGGCCAGCAGATCGCGGTCGGAGGACACGACGATGATCTCCTCGTCGACGCACTGCGCGACGATCGAGGCGATGACGTCGTCCGCCTCGGTGCCCGGGACCTCGGCGATCGGGATGCCCAGGGCGGACACCGCGTCGAAGAGGACGGGCAGCTGCTCCTCGAGTTCCGGGGGAGTCTCCGTGCCCCGGACCTCGTCGACGATCCGGTGCGCCTTGTACTCCGGCAGGATCGCGGTGCGGAAGTCCGGCCGCCAGTCCGCATCCATGACGGCGACGACGCGGGTGGAGCCCCACTGCTGGACCAGCTGCGCGATCGTGTCCAGGAGGCCGCGCACCGCGTTCACCGGCCGGCCGTGCGGCGACCGGATGGTGTCGGGCAGGCCGTGGAACGACCGGTAGTAGAGGGCCGGGGTGTCGAGGACGAGCAGCGGTGATGTCACGAGCGCCACCCTACCGGCTGGGCCCGTCGCGGGCGGGTGCGTGAGAAGATCGCGACATGACTGACACCCCTGTGATCCTGTCCCGCGGAGACGTCTACTCGAGCGCCGATCCGTTCGCCACGGCCATCACCTTCGTGGGCCCCACCGTCTCCTGGGTGGGGGAGGACGAGGCGGCCGCCGTGACGGACGGCGAGCACATCGACCTGGCCGGCGACCTCGTCGCACCCGGCTTCGTCCACGCGGGCCTCCGCCTCACCGGTGACGACCCGGACCCCGCGGAACTCCTGGCCGCCGGCATCACGACCGTCCACGTCCTGGGCTCCGCCGCGCACGTGGAGGCCTTCACCGCGGCCGCACCCTCAGCCCTCTCGATCATCGACTATCGGACGGATGCGGGCGGCGAGCGGGCCGCGATCGCGGCCGCTGATCTCACGGCGACCGC